>CAZMDT010000408.1:0-2955 GCA_964564965.1 uncultured Planctomycetaceae bacterium
CCCGCCGGGCGGACGGGGCCCAGCAGGCCGGACGCGCGCTCCCGGAAGATCCCGATGGGATTCCCCCGGCGGTCCTTGAGAATCTCCCCGCCCTCGGGGTTCGGGGTGCTGCGGGTGATGCCGGCCATCTCCATCGCCTTCGCGTTGGCGAACGTCGCGTGGCCGCTGGCGTGGGTCAGGATGACCGGGTTGTTCGGCGTCAACTCACTGAGGTTGTCGTGCGTCGGGAAGCCCTCGACGTTGGGCTCGGGCGTCACGTCCCACTTCTCCTGGTGCCAGCCGCGGCCCGTGATGAGCTCGCCCGGCTCCAACGCCGCCGCCCGATCCGCGACCAACTGGACGATCTCGTCCCAATTCTTGGCGTCCATCAGGTCGAGGCCCAGCTTCGCCTGGCCGACGCCGGTGAAGTGGCCGTGACTCTCGACGATACCCGGAATGGCGAGCTGGCCGGCGAGATCGATCGCTTCGGTGCCCTCCCCGACGTACGGGGCAATCTCCTCGTCGGTGCCGACGGCGACGATGCGGTCGCCGCGGATGGCGATGGCCTGAGCCTCGGGCTTGCTCTCGTCGAGCGTGACGACCTTGCCGTGCTGCAGCACCATCGTGGCGGGCTCGACCGAGGGCCCACAGGCCGAAATGACGAGCGCGGCCAGCGCGAGGCCGGCGCCGGTCATGGCGAGACGACCGATCCGGTGAAACATGAGCGGTACTCCTAGAAAATCGGAAGGGTGATGAGGCCGCGCAGCCCCTGGACGGCGCCGCGCGGCATAATGCTGTCAGAACACGACGGGCTTTTCAATCGGGAATCGGCCATCGGCTATCGGCCCTCGGCTATTGGCCAGGAACGAGCGTCCGCCCCTGACTTGTCCGCTGTGCGGAACTACCGGTGCCGCCTTCTACTCTCGCGACCGGGCGCGGAGCTACTGGCGGTGCGGGCGGTGCGCGCTGGTGTTCGTGCCGCCGGCCGAGCGCGTGGACCAGGCGGCCGAAAAGGCCCGCTACGACACGCACAGAAACGACCCGGACGATCCCGGATACCGGCGGTTCCTGTCGCGTCTCGCCGAGCCGCTCCTGGCGCGTCTGCCGGCGGGCGCGGAAGGCCTCGATTTCGGCTGCGGCCCGGGGCCGGCGCTGGCCGCGATGCTCCGCGAGCGCGGCCTGAGGGTCGCGCTCTACGATCCGTTCTACGTGCCGGACGAGTCCGTCTGGTCGCGCGCCTACGACTTCATCACCGCCACCGAAGTGCTCGAGCACCTGCACGACCCCACCCGTGAGCTGGACCGCCTGTTCGCCGCGCTGAAACCGGGCGGGTGGCTGGGGATCATGACCCGACCCATCAAGCCGCCGGCGGCGCTCGACAACTGGCACTACATCCGCGATCGTACGCACGTCTGCTTCTATCAGCGAGAAACGTTCGACTACATCGGGGAACGCTGGGGAGCGGGGGTGGAGGTGGTGGAGGAGGACGTGGTGTTCTTCAAGAAGTGAGAATCTAGAATTGAGAATTCAGGTTCTTCCGGAATCTCCGTGGGTTAACCGGTCATCAGGCTGATTCGTGAAGCCGCCTGCGCGGGCCCCGCAGCTGGGTGGGGGGCCTGCTCGGCGGCGGCTTGAAACGGTCGTGTGCTGCTGGTAAGAAAGCCCCCGGAGGGCGCATGCAGGACACGAAACTCTTTGAAACGATTTTGGGGCTGCCCCCGCCATGGCACGTCGGCCAGGTGACGCTGGACCCAACGACGCAGCGAGTGGATCTGTGGCTCGCCCATGACGAGACGCGCTGGCGGTGTCCGGAGTGCGAATCCGAACTGGGGTGTTGGGACCACGCCGAAGAGCGGACGTGGCGCCATCTGGACACGTGTCAGTTTCAGACCTATCTGCATGCGCGGATCCCGCGGGTGCAGTGCCCAACGCACGGCGTCAAGCAAGTGATCGTGCCGTGGGCGGAGCCGCGGGGCCGGTTTACGGCCCTGATGGAGCGCCTCGTGATTGATGTCATCCACCAATGCAGCACGCTGACGGGCGCCTGCCGCATTCTGCGAATCAGTTGGGATGAGGCGTGGGGCGTGATGGACCGGGCGGTGACGCGGGGGCAGCGGCGCAAAGCCGTGCGCCCGATGCGGCATCTGGGGGTCGATGAAAAGGCGTTCCGGAAAGGGCACCGCTACCACACGTTGGTCTGTGATCTGGACCGAGCGACGGTGGAGTTTGTGGCGCCGGGGCGCGGCGCCGAGGCGTTGGCGCCGTTCTTTCACGGTTTGACGGACGCGCAACGCGCGGCGGTCGAGGCGGTAGCGATGGACATGTGGGACCCGTACATCCTGGCGACCCGCCAGGGCCTGCCGCAGGGGGACGACTGCATCGTCTTCGACCGGTTTCACGCGATGTGCCACCTGACGACCGCGGTGGACCAAGTCCGTAAACGCGAGCACACCGACCTGTTGCAGACCACCGGCACGTCGCCGCTCAAGCGCACGAAATATCTCTGGCTGTACAGTGCCGAACGGGTGCCGATCGAACACACGGCCCAATTTGCCGTACTGCGACGCCAGCACCTGAAAGTCGCGCGGGCCTGGGCCATCAAGGAACAGCTGCGCCATCTCTGGGACTACCGGCAGCCCCACGCGGCCCGACGCTTCTTCCAGCGGTGGTATGGCTGGGCCCGGCGGAGTCAGCTCGAGCCGATTCGCCGCGCCGCGGCCACGCTCCGTCGGTACCAGGACGGCCTGCTGCGTTACGTGCGACACCGCGTCACCAATGGCGTCGTCGAAGGCCTGAACAGCAAAATCATGAGCATCAAGCGCAAGGCTTGCGGCTTTCGCAATCCCGACCACTTCACCACCGCGATCTACTTCCATTGCGGAGGGCTCGACCTTTACCCACGCTAAACCCGGACGAGTCAGAATTCAGAATTCCGCATTTCTGCCTTGGCCCGCTATTCTATGGCCATGTCCAACA
>CAZMDT010000409.1:0-2954 GCA_964564965.1 uncultured Planctomycetaceae bacterium
GCTCGTCGACGCCCCACAGCAGCAGCCCGTCGTGCGACGGGGGAAACAGGTGCGTGTGCACGTCGGTGACCGCCGTTTCGGCGACGGCCTTGCGGACGGCCGCGTCGAGCGCGGCCGCGTCGGTGATCGTGGCCATGGCGGGCTCCTCTCGCCGGGACGCGGGCAGGATATCAGATCGCCGCAGCGGCCGGAAACGCCGGCGGCAGGCGGGGCGTCAGTCCACGTGGAAGGCGTAGAGGCGCGTTTCCTCGGCGCCGCGCGTGGCGGTGAGCGTGTAGCGGACACCGGCCAGCTCGCGCCCGACGGGCACGCGGACGAACCGCTGGTGGTTGTCGGCGACCTCGATCAGCGGCGACCAGTCCCTGCCGTCGAAGCCCTCCAGACGGAACGCCTTGGGCAGCACGGCCGGCGGGACGAACGGCGGGCGCCGCCCCCCGCCCGTGAAGTGCATCTGCGGGTCCGCCGTCATGTCGCTGTCGAGGGCGAGCGACACCTCCGCCACCTGCCGGGGGGGGCCGAACTCGTAGGCGATCCAGTCGCCGGGAGCGTGCACCCAGCAGTGGGCATCGTCGCCGACCTGCCGGCCGACGCCGTCACGCACGGGCGCCGGGTCGCCCCGGCTGGCGGTGAGGGCCGCCGAGGCGTTCAGCTCCGAAAGCTCCCGCGCCACGCCGGGCAGGTAGCAGTCGTCGCGGAGCAGCGCCTGCTGGAGCGTGCCGATTGCCTCGCCGACGGCGCGTGGGCCGACGCCTTTCGCGGCGGCCATGGCGGCGGCCGTGCCCGTCGCCTGCGCCATCGCCGAGCACGTGGCCTGCACGCGCGTGCTGCTCAGGGCCATGTGCGTGGCGCTGATGCACCGCCCCCCCACGAAGAGGTTCTCGACGTTGCGCGAGTAGAGGCAGCGATACGGGATGCCATACGGCGACGGGCAGGGGTGGAAGATGGTCGGCTTCTTGCCGAGTTCGACGGCGCGGAAGCCGGCGGGGTGGTGGTCGTCCATCGTCCAGCCGCCGTAGGCGACGACGTCCTCGAACGCCCCGCCGCCCGCCAGGTCGTTCTGGGTAAGGACGTGGTCGCCGACGTAGCGGCGGCTTTCGCGCTTGCCGGGGAGGAAGTTGACCCACTCCAGCGCCCAGTTGGCGGCGAGGTCGCGGTTGTGCGGGCAGTGGTTCTTGATGTGGTCCCACACGCCGTAGGCAATCGGCAGCAGCTCGTCGCGCAGGCGCTCCGTGTCGCGGATGCTGTCGTCCTCGCCCCCCAGCTCGATCCACCAGTAGCCCATCCGCAGGGCGTGCGCCTTGCAGTAGCCCTCGCCGTAGGGCAGCTCCTCGCAGCGCTCAAACCGCCGCGCCCAGGCCGGCGGGGTGTAAGGCTGCGGCGCCGCGTGCTCGCGGGCCATGAACCAGCACGTCATACCCATCGTCCTGCGGTCCGGCTGCTCGGGTGCGAACGACTCGCCGAACTCCTGGCGCCCTTCGCGCCCGAGGCGGACCTCCGCCCCGGTCAGGGGGGCGAGGACGGCGTCGCCGGAGCAGTCGGCGAACAGCTTCGCGCGGACGGTGTGGTAGGTCTGGGTGGTGAGCTGCCAGCCGGTGACGGCGGCGATGCGGCGGGCCTGCCCCGGGCCCTTCGAACGGGCCAGCCGCGCCTTCTGGCAGGTGCAGTTGAGCAGCAGCGTCAGGTTCTCCTCGGCCAGCGCCTTCTCGTACAGCACCGCGTCCCAGATGGCGAAGGACATGGAGGGGTTGCGGCAGAGGTTCTCGAGGCGGATTTCCTCGATGAGACCGGTCTCGCGGACGTGGGCGATGCCGCCCTGGCGGTCGGCGCCGCAGACGTGCACGCGAACCTCGCTGGAGGCGTTGCCCCCCAGCACCGGGCGGTCGTGCATGAGGACCACGGAGGCCCCGTGGCGGGCGGCGGTGATGGCGGCGGTCAGCCCCGCCATCCCGCCGCCCACGACGCAGAAGTCGGCCTCGTGGGCTTCGACCGGGAACGGCTGTTTGGCAGGCATGTGAGGCTCCTGACAGCATCAGGCCCCCGGCGCATTCGCCGGGGGCCCGTGAATTCGCACGACAACGCCGCCGCCCGGGCGGGCGCGGCGCTATTCCGCCTCGTCGGCCTTCCCGCCGGCCTCGGGCTTCTTGGGGGCCTTCCTCGGCGGCTTCTTCTCAGCCGGGGGCTTCTCCTTCTCGCCTCCTTCGGCGGGCTTCTCCTCGGCCGGGGGCTGCTCCGACGCCTTCTCGCCCTCGCCCGCCGGGGCCGCCGCGGGCTGCTCCGGCAACGCCGCCTCTTCCTCCTCCACGTACACGTCGTCGAGGTCGGTGGCGTCCACCTTGCGCCGCAGCAGGTAGTAGATGAGGGTGGTGCTGCTGCAGCAGTAGGACAGCAGGAACGCCAGCACCAGGCCGATGACGAGGTAGACCCAGATGGCGATGAGGAACGCGCCGATCTGCTCGCTGGTGCTCATGGCCTCCCAGACGAACGGCGCGTGGAACTGGCTGAAGGACGGCGCCTGCCACATCACGTCGAGCTTGTCGCCGGCGCCGGCGAGCGTCTGGCCGCCGACGAAGATGCCCAGCTTCGTGAACAGATGCGTGCCGGCCAGCGCCACGTAGGCGAACAGACGGACGAACAGGTAGCACACGGACCCGTAGAGGACGGCGGTGATGGCGTACAGCGCGGCGCGCCACGGGCGCCCGAGCACGTAGGAGAAGCTGCGGCTCATGGCGTCGAAGCTGTCGGAGCCCTCCACGGCGATGGTGGGGTACATCAGGCACCCGCCGGCGCCCAGGCCGATCAGCAGGAACGCGATGAGCAGCCCGCCTCCGATGGCCAGAGGCAGCAGCAGGCCCATGAGAATCCCGCCGCCCCAACTTCCGAACAGGAATCCGCCGGCCAGGATGAACAGGCCGATGACCACGATGATCGCCAGCGGGATCAGCGGCGCGAAATAG
>CAZMDT010000410.1:0-2950 GCA_964564965.1 uncultured Planctomycetaceae bacterium
GTATTCCACCGTGGTGTTGGAGAAGAACGGCCTGCCGGGCGGGCAGATCATGCTCACGGAGAAGGTGGAGAACTACCCGGGCTACATCGAGGTCGGCGGGCAGGAGCTGATCGAGCACCAGCGGAAGCAGGCGGCGAAGTTCGGGGCGGAGATCGCCACGAACCAGGCGGCCACCGCGCTGGGGCGGCGCGACGACGGCACGCTGACCGTCGAGGTGAACGACGGCGAGCGGAGGCTCGCGGCGCGGGCGGTGATCCTTTCTCCCGGCAGCGACTACCGCCAGCTCGGCGTGCCCGGCGAGGAGGAGATGCGCCAGGCCACGCGCGTCAGCTACTGCGCCACGTGCGACGGGGCGTTCTACCGCGACATGCACGTGCTGGCCGTCGGCGGGGGCAACACCGCCGTCGAGGACGCCACCTACCTCGCCACGCGCTTCTGCCGAAAGGTCACGCTGATTCATCGCCGGCGCGAGTTTCGGGCGCAGGAGGTGCTGGTCGAGGAGCTGAGAAAGGCCGCCGGGGAGCATGACATTGACATCAAGCTGCCGTACGTGCTGGAGGAGATCGTCCCGAGCGAGGACGGCAAGGAGATCGACCACGTCAGGCTGAAGAACCTGGAGACCGACGAGAAGGAGGACCTGAACGTGGACGGCGTTTTCGTCTTCGTGGGAATGACGCCGAACACGGGCTGGCTGAGGGGCGCGGTGGAGATGGACGGCAACGGCTACGTCGCTGCCGACCCGGTGACGATGAAGACGTCGATGCCGGGCGTGTTCGTGGCGGGGGACTGCCGGCAGCAGGCGGCGCTGCAGCTCGCCACGGCGATGTCCGACGGCGTCATCGCGGCGCTGCAGCTCAAGCACTGGTACCGCGAGCCGGAGTCGTGGGGCAAGGTCACGACCGAGGGCGGCACGCGGGGATGGTAGCGGCGTCGGCCCCCGCTAGCCGCCGAAGCGGTTGACGCACTGGAACACCGGCGGGGCCGTCAGGTCGCCGGCGTCGAGATCGCGAGCCGAGCGGATCTCGAACGTGACCTGCTCCCCGCGCAGCAGCGTGACGAACTGCTCGCTCACCTCGGCGGCGGGGTCGAGGCGGTCGGCGAAGACGCACACGTCGCGCAGCAGCGTCCCGGCCGTGATGGTCAGCCGGTGCACGTGGTCCTCTCGCTCCAGCTCCGCCTCGAACTCCGGCTCGCCGTAGCGCAGGCGCTTGTCCACGTCGAAGAACCACGCCGCCCGCGTGCCGCCTGCCTGCGCGATGAGCATCTCGCCGGCCGAGTCATCCGCCGCCGCCAGATCGCCGCCAAGCTCCAGCAACTTCGCGTTCGTCCGCGGCGGCACGTTGAGGTCAAGGCGGCGCTCGGCCAGCTTGCCGCCGTCGAACGTTGACCGCGTGACGTGCAGCGGGGCGGTCCAGGGCTGGTCGGTGTCGTTGTGGGCGTAGACGGCGAGCCGGCCGTCGCGCTGCTGGATCGTCAGCAGGCGCGGCGCGAAGAACCGCCGCGTGGCGTACCACAGGGGCTTCCGCCGCCCGGCCCCGTCGATCGCCGACCAGCTCGTCACCGGCCAGCAGTCGTTGAGCTGCCAATAGATCGTGCCCATGCACTCCGGTGCGCACGACCGGTAGAACTCGACGGCGCAGCGGATCGCCCTGGCCTGGTTGACCTGGGCGAGATAGTGCCAGTCGTCGAAGCCGCGCGGGGCCGGGAAGTCCTCCGCGAGATACCGGCCGATGCGCTCGTAGCCGTCGGGGCACTTCTGATGGTGCCGCAGGCCGGGCGAATCGACGCGCAGCTCCTCCACCGGCAGGGCCTCCGCCAGCGTGGCGAACGTCGCCGGGCCCTGGAAGCCGAACTCGCTGCAGAACCGGGCCGGCTGGTTCGGGTACTCCCGCCAGTGGGCACTGAACCACGGCTCCCACACGTGGCGGTTGCCGTGGCGACCGTCCTGCGGGCTCAGGCTCATCGTCCCTGAGTACGGGCTCCCCGGCCAGTACGGGCGCGTCGGGTCCAGCTCGGCCAACAGCTTCGGCAGCAGGCCCAGGTAGTAGCCGGCGCCCCAGGTGCGCCCCTCGAGCTTCGGCTGCCAGCCCCAGGCGAAGTAGCCCCAGATGTTCTCGTTGCAGCCGTTCCATATGACCAGGCTCGGGTGGCGGCTGAGGCGGGCGATGTTGTGCCGCGCTTCCGCCTCGACGAGCGACCGCAGCGGCTCCTCTTCGGCATAGGCGGAGCAGGCGAACAGGAAGTCCTGCCACACCATCATCCCCAACGCGTCGCAGACGTCGTAGAAGGCGTCGCTCTCGTACAGCCCGCCGCCCCAGACGCGCAGGATGTTCATGTTGGCTTCGGCCGCCTGCGCGATGCGCTCGCCACAGTGCTGCGGCGTCACGCGCGGCGGGAAGCAGTCGTCGGGAATCCAGTTCGCGCCCTTGCAGAACACCTCGTGCCCGTTGACCCTGATGACGAAGCGCGAGCCGGTTTCGTCGGGCGAGGTGTCCAGCTCGACGGTGCGCAGGCCGATCCGGCCGGACCATTCATCGAGCGCCTCGTCCTTGTCCGCGCCGTGGAGGGCAACGGAAAGCTCATACAGCGGTTGGTCGCCATAGCCCCGCGGCCACCATAGTTGGGGACGGTCCACCTCGAGCGTCACGGCGCCGTTCGCGGCGGTCTGACTCCGCTCCGGAGCTGCCGCCGTGCCGGGAACCACGTTTCCGAAGGCAACCCCAGGGTCTCCATGGTCCACTATGGTGAAGGCGATAATCTCGCACGGACCTGAGACTTCCACCGGCGTGGCATCGTCGGCAGGTATGTAGTAGTAATCGCCATCGTAGTCCTTGCGCGCACCGAGCGGATTGACTCCCGTCGCCATAGGCACAACCTCGGCCACGCCCTGCTGGTCGGAAAGGCCACAGGTCTCGCCGACACAAGCCGTCGCATCAGCCACAGGAATCCA
>CAZMDT010000411.1:0-2551 GCA_964564965.1 uncultured Planctomycetaceae bacterium
GTGCAGCGTCCCGTGCATCGCCTGCATCGTCGCGAGCTGCGGGATCGTGCCCGACTCGCTCAGGACGATGGTGCAGTCCGGGCCGATCTCCGTCAGCCCGGTGGCGTCGGGCAGGTCCAGCGCGCCGGTGGCGCCGCCGGCCTTCCACGTGCCCTTCGTCAGCGTCGTGCCGCTCCACTGGTAGCTGAAGTCCACGTTGCTGTTGATGCGGAAGGTGCCGTCAACGGCCTCGACGACGCCGTCGTTCTGGAGGGTCCCGTCGTCGAGTGCGGCCTCGCTGCCGCCGATGCCAGACAGCGTGCCCTTGTTCTCGAAGATGACCTCCGCCCACGAGCCGCCCGGCGTCTGGGTCCGCAGCGACAGCACCGACCCCTCGCCCAGGGCGAACGTGCCCTCGTTGTGGAACGTGTAGGTGTTGGCGTTGCTGTTCCGCTGGATGGCCAGCGTGGTGCCGGCGGCGGTCGTGATCTTGCCCAGGTTGGTCACGTCGCCCGGCTGTCCGTAATTCGGAGTAATCCGGATCATGGAGGCGTTCCAGCTCAGGCCCTGCCCGTAGGCGCCGCCGGTGACGTTCAGCACGGCGCCGGACTCCAGGATCACCAGGCCGTCCTCGATGCGGACCTGGCCGGTCGAGTCGCCCAGGTCGCCCTCGATCCGCGTCCAGGTGCCGCTCAGGTCGATGGCCGCGCCGACGGCGACGTCGAAGAAGCTGTCCACCATGCTTCCGTCGCTGTCGATCAGCAGCGTGCCGGCGTCCACGTCGAAGGTCATGCCGTCCGTGGCGAACTCGCCCTTGGTGATCGTGCTCATCCCGGCGCCCGAAGGCTTGGCGATCGTCCCGTTCCCGGCCATGATGGCCGTGCCCTTGCTGTCGGAGTAGTACAGCTCCAGCGTCGTCCCGTCGCCCATGACCAGCACGCCGTCGTTCTGGAACGTCCCGTCATTGGCGCTGGTGTTGTTGCCCATCACCAGCGATGCGCTGTCGGCCGTGGTGATCTTGCCCGTGTGGGTCACGGTGTCGTTGTCGGGCAGGTGCAGCAGGCCGTCCTTCCAGACCAGCCCGTCCCCGCCGGTGATCCCGAGCGTCCGTGTGCTGCTGCCGCGCATGCTCAGCCCCTCGGTGTAGATTTCGCCCAGCGAGGCGCCCTTGTCGCCGGTCAGGTCGCCGTACTCGCCGCTGAGCTTGAGCTTCGCGCCCGCGGCGACGTCGAAGAAGCTGTCCACCATGCTCCCGGCGCTGTCGATCAGCAGCGTCCCGGCGTCCACGTCAAAAGTCATGCCGTCCGTGGCGAACTCGCCCTTGGTGATCGTGCTCATCCCGGCGCCCGAAGGCTTGGCGATCGTCCCGTTCCCGGCCATGATGGCCGTGCCCTTGCTGTCGGAGTAGTACAGCTCCAGCGTCGTCCCGTCGCCCATGACCAGCACGCCGTCGTTCTGGAACGTCCCGTCATTGGCGCTGGTGTTGTTGCCCATCACCAGCGATGCGCTGTCGGCCGTGGTGATCTTGCCCGTGTGGGTCACGGTGTCGTTGTCGGGCAGGTGCAGCAGGCCGTCCTTCCAGACCAGCCCGTCCCCGCCGGTGATCCCGAGCGTCCGTGTGCTGCTGCCGCGCATGCTCAGCCCCTCGGTGTAGATTTCGCCCAGCGAGGCGCCCTTGTCGCCCGTGAGGTCGCCGTACTGGCCGCTGAGCTTCAGCTTCGCGCCCGCGGCGATGTCGAAGGTGACGTTCACCAGGCTGTCGCCGCCCGGCAGTTGAAGCTCCCCGCCGTGGACGATGATCGAGCCGCCGTCGCTGCCGACCGCGCCGTTGATGAACTGCGACGTGCCCCCGCCGGCCGCCTTCTCGATCGTCCCCGTGCCCTTGAAGGCGATGGCGCTGCGCTCGCGGCCCGTGTCCGGCGGATAAAGGCCGTTCAGGTCGATGGTCGTGGCGTCGCCGACGACGAACGTGCCCTCGTTCTTGAAGACGCCGGGGGAGTCGCTGTTGTGGCTGAACTCAAGGGTCGTGGAGTCGGCCGTGGTGATCTTGCCCGTGTTCAGGTGCGTGGCCTCGGCGTCATGATAGGAGTCCTGCTCGAGCACGAGCGAACCACTGTTCCACATGATGCCGTTGCCGCCGATGCCCAGCTCCGAGTTCTCGTACAGGAAGAAGTGGTCCGTGTCGATCGCCACCTCTCCGCCGCCGCTCGCCGTCCCCTGAAGCGTGCCCCGCAACTGCGTCAGGCGGAGTTGGGCGCCCGTGTCGATGTCGAAGCTCGTATTGGTGACCTCCGACAGGGCCGGCGTGATGTCGCCAGCCGTTCGCCCGGAAATCCCCAGCTTGAAGACGCCGGCGTCGATGTCGAACGTGGCGCCGTCGGCGACCAGGTTCGACTGGTGCGAGTCGTAACCGCCTGACGTGATCGAGGAGGTGCCGCTGGTGGTCTTGGCGAACGTGCTGCCGTTCATCGACCAGGTGACGCGCTGCTGCTGCATCGTCACCTCGTGGTCGTTGAAGATGGCCGTGTCGCCGTCCGGGGTTACAAAACTGATGGGCTCGCTCAGGGTGATG
>CAZMDT010000411.1:2561-2943 GCA_964564965.1 uncultured Planctomycetaceae bacterium
AAGATGGCCGTGTCGCCGTCGCCGGGATAGGTGCCGCTGCCGCTGTTGAGCTGCCAGGTGCCGGCGGAGTTGAAGTCGCCGTTGGCGATGGTCTCGAATTCCGAGGCCCCTGCGGGCGACCCCGCGGCGAGAATGCAGACCGCAACCGCTGCCACGATGAAGTGCGTGTGCCTCATCTCCGTTCTCCTTCTGAGCGCCTCAGGAATCTGCTGCTGCCTCTCGATTATGCGCCGTTGTCAAAGCGAAACGTGACTGCTCGTTCGAAGCCCCGCCGAGCGCCCGCAAATGGGCCGGTGGGCGCAGGCGGCCTCCTCACAATGTACACCTTATATATCTCATCATCTGGCTGTCGTCAAGAAGTATCTCGTTCCGAAAACTCCTG
>CAZMDT010000412.1:0-2936 GCA_964564965.1 uncultured Planctomycetaceae bacterium
TGGGCGACTGCGACCTCGCCGAGCTGAAGCGGCGCTTCGGCCGCCACATCGTCCTGAAAGGCAACCTGCACACCACCGAGGTGATGCTCCGCGGCTCCGCCGACGACGTGGTCGCCGCCTCGAAACGGGCCATCGACGACGCCGCCGGGCTGCGGGGCGCCTGCGGGCCGCCGGGCGGCTTCATCCTCTCCACCGGCGACCAGTGCGGCCGCGACACCCCCGACGCCAACCTGCGCGCCATGGTCGAAACCGCGCGGACGTACGGGCGGTACGACGAGGCGCCCCACGGAGGCCCGCCCCGTGCCTGAATACGCCTTGCTAGTGGCGGCCGTGATGCTGACGGGCGCCGCGGCCTGTCTGGCCGCCGGCCTGTGGGCGCCCGGCCGCGAGTTCCCCTCGCCCGACCGAATCCCCCTGATCTCCCCGGGCGCCGTGGAGTACCGCCGCGTGCACACGGCCGAGCAGCCGAACACCTTCGCCATCGGAGCGGCGCTCGTCCGCTTCGCCGGGCTGTGGCGGTGCAGTTGGGCCGCCAACCCCGACAACGTCGCGGAGAACCAGGACACCGAGTTCGTCGTGGAACGCGTCTCCTCCGACGGCGGGCGGACGTGGGCACGCCCCGCCGTCCTCGCCCCGCCCCTGACCGGCGGGGCATTCCACAGCCACGGCAGCTACTTCGCCGCCGGCGGGGAGCTGCTGTTTTACGCGAAGCGCGGCCCGTGGCCGGGGCCGGTGGAGGCGTTCCGGCTTGCCGAGGCGCGGGGGCGGTGGGAATCGCTCGGGGCCGCGACCGTCGGCGGGTGCGCGTTCTGGGCGATGGACGCGCCGAAGCCCACGGCCGGCGGCGGGTGGATCATGGGGGGGACCGGCGGGCCGACGGGGAAGATGGCGGCCGTCGCCCTGAGCCGCCGGGGCGACCCGCTCGGGTGGGAGGTGTCGCTGCTGCCGGGCGGGCCTTCGGGCGGCATCGAGGAGACGACGGTCCTCGTGGGCGGCGAGCGCGTCGTGGCGCTGTCGCGCGGCGGGAGGAACGAACCGTTCCGCCTGTCGGTCTCCGACGATTCGGGTGCGTCGTGGCGGGCCGCCGGCGACGCCCGCATCCCGATGGAAGCGGCCAAGCCGTTCGCCGGTCGGCTGTCCGACGGCCGGCCGTACCTCCTCGGCAATCTCCTCCCGCCCGAGGGCCAGCCGCCCCGGTCGCGGCTGTGCATGCTGCTCGGGCAGCCGGGGGCCATGGGCTTCGACCACGTCTGGATGCTGCGCGACCCGCCGCCTCCCGCGGCGAGGTTCTCCGGGCCGCAGCACAACGCCCAGTGGGCCTATCCTTACGCCTGCGAAGCCGACGGCGACTTGTATGTCGCCCACCACGGCGCCAAGGAGGACATCGATCTGATCGTCGTCCGCCCGCCGGCGCTCGCCTAGGCCCGCCCGCGAAGGGGCGCTGCGCGAGATAGGTGGCCCTTCCTGCCCTATCTGAGTCCGAAGCGGCGCTCAACCAGCCGCGACTGTGAAGCAGCGCCCCCCGGTGGTCCCCTCCCGGTGTGGACGCTCCGCTGCCGTCGCGGCCCGTTGCAGAGCCGCGCCACGCCGCATCAAGTCCCATCGGCACGGCTGAATGCACTGCCGCCGACACGTCCGGGATCGCATGGGCGGACGGCATCATATTCCCGCCGGGCGGTGCAAGAAGAGCTTGACTTTCACGTTTGGCTATGTTATATAATTAACCTCTCGTGACACGGAACGGCCTCACCATGGCGATGTCTCCGATGCCCGGAATGATGGCGGTCACGCGGCGAAGAGCTGACCAAAGAACGCCGACGGATGGCGGTCCGCCGGCCTTTCGCCCGAGGCGAACTGGGACACGAGCGGGGATTATGGGCATGTATTTATGCTTGATTAACGCAAGAACGCATGCTTTGCGCCCCGCGGGATTGATAAGCGCCTGTTCTGAAACGGCTTGTGAGAAAACCAACGCGCAAGAACGCGCAAGAATGCGCAAGAACGCGCAAGAATCGGGAAGAATGCGCAAGAACCGGGCACAGCGCGCAAGAATGCGCAAGAACGCGCAAGAAGACGGAAGGACTGGGGCCGGAGGACTGAGGGCTGAGCGGGGCGAATCGCATGCTGCCGAAGGGGCTGGGCCACGGTGCGGCCGAAGGACCGCGCCCCCGAGTAGAGAAACGAAACGGGCCCGCGCCGGTGATGACGCGGGCCCGATGCACTCCCCACCGGTCGTCTCCCGTTGCCCCGCGTTACAGCAGAACCCGCCCGGAGGGATCCCTCCGGATCGCGGTGATGCCGGGGTGCTCCCTCTCAAGGTCGTGGATGATCTTCGATTGCCGGCGGACGACGGCCCGCGTGGCGGAAAGCTGGTGCGCCAGGATGTCGCGGCTGGAGATCATGCCCATCAGCACGCCGTCCTCCACGATCGGCAGATGCCGGATGCCATGCCCGGCCATGATCTGCTGGGCCTTCGTGATGGTGGTGTCGGGGCTGCACGCGACGACCCGCGGCGTCATGACGGCCGACACGCGGACGGTCGCCGGGTCGGCGCAGGCGGCGACGACCTTGCTCAGGATGTCGCGTTCGGTGACCACGCCGGCGATCCTGCCGTTGGGGTTCACCACGACGAGCGATCCGATGCGGTTCTGGGTCATGCGGCGGGCGGCGGCGGCGACGGTCTCGGTGGCGTCGACCGTGAGCACGGTCCCCTCGCGCTTGACGATGCGTTCGATCTGCTTGACGACAGCCATAGCGTCCCGGTCCCGCCGACCTGCACGCCCATGCCGGTAGTGTTATCGGCCCGGCGGAGAGGCGGGTTTACCACGCCGAAGGGAAACGGCGGATTGCCGGCGAAAAGCCGCGGTTCCCGGCCTCACGCGGCGCACCGGCCGGCGGCGTATCGTAGACTGCCCCCAAAGGCCGTTCGCGGGGCC
>CAZMDT010000413.1:0-2920 GCA_964564965.1 uncultured Planctomycetaceae bacterium
GAGACGCACCCGACATGGCACGACCGAACATCCTGTTCATCATGAGCGACGACCACGCCGCCCACGCCATCGGCGCCTACGGCAGCCGGATCAACCGGACGCCGAACATGGACTGCCTCGCCGCCGGCGGCGTCCGTCTGAACAACTGCCACTGCACGAACTCGATCTGCACGCCCAGCCGGGCGACGATTCTCACCGGGCAGTACGGGCACGTCACCGGCGTGCGCGAGTGGGAGTCGCTGGACAACCGCCGGCCCGTCCAGCTCCAGAAGCTGCTGCGGGCGGCCGGCTATCACACCGCGATCTTCGGCAAGTGGCACCTCGGGCACGGGCTGACCAACCGCGTCTGGGACGAGGACGCCGGCGGCGATAACGCCGTGCCGTCCGACCCGGCGGGTTTCGACGACTGGGCGGTGCTGCCGGGGCAGGGGCTGTACCACGACCCGCGGTTCCGCACCGCCGACGGCCAGTTCATCGTCGAGGGCTACTGCAGCGACGTCATCACCGACATGTCGCTCGAGTGGCTCCGCCAGAAGCGCGACCCCGCCAGGCCGTTCTTCCTGTGCGTCCACCACAAGGCACCCCACCGCTCGTGGGAGCCGGGCGAGAAGTACAAGCACCTCTACGAGGGCGAGGAGATCCCTCAGCCGGAAACGTTCAACGACGATTACGCCGGGCGACCGGCCGCCGCCGCCGCGAAGATGCGAATCCTCGGCCACCTCTACCGCGGAGATGTCAAGGCCGACCCACCCGAAGGCCTCGCCGAGGCCGAGCTCAAGAACTGGTACTACCAGCGGTACATCAAGGACTACCTCCGCTGCGTGGCGAGCGTCGACGCGTCGGTGGGGCGGTTGTTGGACTACCTGGACGCCGCCGGCCTCGCGGCCAACACCATCGTCATCTACACGAGCGACCAGGGCTTCTTCCTGGGCGATCACGGCTGGTACGACAAGCGGTTCATCTACGAACACTCGCTGCGGATGCCGTTCGTGATGCGCTACCCGGCCGAGATTCCCGCCGGCAGCGTGCGCGACGAGCTGCTGACGAACCTGGACTTCGCGCCGACGCTGCTGGACTACGCCGGCGTCGACGTGCCGGGCGAGATGCAGGGCGTGACCGGCCGGGCGATGCTCCGCGGCCAGACGCCGGCAGACTGGCAGACGTCGTTCTACTACCGCTACTGGAACCACGGGGGGCACAACGTGTGCTCTCACTACGGCGTCCGCACGCTGACCCATAAGCTGG
The DNA here is from genome assembly GCA_964564965.1 of uncultured Planctomycetaceae bacterium. GTDB lineage: Bacteria > Planctomycetota > Phycisphaerae > SM23-33 > SM23-33 > CAZMDT01. The sequence continues at coordinate 1,246 of CAZMDT010000413.1, forward strand.
TCTACTTCTACACGCCGGACCACGTCTTCGCCGGCGGGGAGGTGACGCCGCAGATCGAGCCGTACTGGGAGCTGTTCGACCTGCGGAAGGACCCCAACGAGCTGCACAACGCATACAACGACCCGGCGTACGCCGAGGTCCGCAAGCGGCTCCACACCGAGTTGGACCGGCTCCAGGCGAAGTACGGCGACCGCGGCCTGCACTGAACGCGGGGCCGCATGGCCGGCATTGCCGTTCACACACCCGTTAGCGGGGCGTGTCGGCGAGGCGGCTGCGGCTGATGGCCGCATGGGGGCCAGCGCCTCCGCCCGGGCGTCGCAGGCGAATCCATGACGCCGGGGCCCGCGGGGCTGATCGTGCAGAAGGGCTTCTGTTGACTCACGCTCCCGTGTTGGGCTACCATTCTGAGCTGAGGGGATGGAGTCCCCCGCAACCGCCCTTCGGGCTGATGACTCCTGCCGCGTCGGCGGAGGAGCATCGGCCGACCCCGATGACCCCCCGCAGGTTTTGAGACGGCTCGTGTAGGAGTCCTCGCGATGATCCAGAAGCTGCTGCTCATCAGTCTGGCGGGCGGGTTGGGAACGCTGGCCCGATATGGCCTGACCGGCCTGGTCCAGCGATGGTCCGGAGCGGGGTTCCCATGGGGCACGGCTGCCGTCAACACGTTTGGGTGCTTCCTCTTCGGTGCGATCTGGGCGGTGGTCGGCGAACGTCTGGCCCTCAGCGGCGAGGCTCGCACGGTCATCCTGATCGGCTTCATTGGGGCATTCACCACGTTTTCGACGTTTGTCTCCGAGACCGGCCAGCTCCTGGCCGACTCCGAGTGGCTCCTGGCCGGCGCGAACATGGTGCTCCAAAATGTGCTTGGCATCGTCGTGTTCTTTCTCGGCCTGGCGGTTGGACGGGTCGTCTGAGTGAAGGAGTGAACCATGCATCTTCCCTCTGAGGCCGAACTGCTGAGAATCTTCATCGGCGAGAGCGACAGGCACGGGCATCGGCCGCTGTATGAAGCCATCGTTCAGCTCGCGCGCAAGAAGGGGCTGGCCGGGGCGACGGTCCTGCGGGGCATGATGGGCTTCGGGGCCGACAGCCGAATGCACACGGCCAAGATTCTTCGCCTCTCCGAAGACCTGCCCATCGTCATCGAGATCGTGGACAGGCCCGAACGGATCGCCGAATTGCTGCCGGAGATCGACGGCATGATTGAGGAAGGCCTGGTGACGCTGGAGAGGGTCCGCGTGATTGCCTACCGGCACGATGGCTCGCGGACAGACCAGCCGCCGCCGAAGCCGGAGTAGGTTCCCGAATGACCTCAGCGCTGAGCGACAACCATCGCAGAGGGATTTCCAGCACGCTAGGGTTGCTGGATGAGATGCTCTGCCGTTTCGAGCGATGGGCCCATGGCGAAGTGGCCGAGGGCGTCCTGTACCGGGAACGGGACACGCTGAGCAGGACGCAGCGGCAGACCATCCTGAAGGAGATCGCCGCCCTGCGCCGGCTCCTGGCGGAGCTGCGCGACTCGCTGGGGCTGGAGGTCAGGGCGCAGGACGTGGCCGGCGCCATCTGGTCGCAGAGCTCGGCGTACTGGGAGGCTTTGGTCGAGCTCGGTGCGAAGTACCTGAGACGCTACGGCGACGTGCCCGATGGTTTCGCCGAAGACTTCGACCCGAAGGTG
>CAZMDT010000414.1:0-2910 GCA_964564965.1 uncultured Planctomycetaceae bacterium
CGGAGAACGACCGGGCGACGAACGACGCGCCCTCGACGATGGCAAGGGCCAGCGGGCAGACCTGCCCGAAGTGCAGCCTTGGCGCCGAACGCACGTCGCTCTTGGCGCATCCCTGCAGGCCCTGAGCTACTCGAACGCCTCCCGAGGCAGACGGCTCTGGCGGATGATCGCCGAAAGCGTGCCGCGGCGGATGACCTTGTGGTCCGGCACGGGAACGGTGATGGTTGAGCCCCCGGCGCGCTTCTGCATGACGACGTGACTGCCCCGCCTGCGCACGCGGCCGAAGCCGTGCTGCTCAAGAATCGCGATGACCTGCCGCCCGGACAGGACGCGGAGCCTAGCCAACCTCGACCTCCAGCGGGCCGACGTGGACCTCGCCGCGGAGGCGCTCGCTGACTTCGGCTGCGTCGGCGGTTTCGAGGAAGAGCTCGACGGCCTCGCGGAGGTTGGCGCGGGCCTCGTCGGGCGTGTCGCCCTGGCTGGCGATGTCCAGCTCCGGGCAGAGCGCGACGTATCCGTCGTCCTCGCGATAGACGGCGGCGGTGAACGTGCGTTTTGCCATGGCGTCTCTCCCGTAGGCCTCTGTGCATTATCGCGGCCGGCGGTGGCGGGGACAAGGTCGGATTCCAGGTCCGTGCCCAAGGCCCCACCTCATTGCGCCCCGGAGCTGGTCCGGGCATCTTCCTGAAATGCGGCGAAGCGGAGGGCGCTACTTCAACGATTCATCCAGCGTGCCGTCGGGGAGCACGTGGTCCGGGTGCGGGATGCCTCGCTCCTCCAGATCGTAGCGGATGCACTCGCGCCAGGACTCACCCAGGCAGTAGCGCTCCACCCGGCGCCGGTCCAGCCGGGCGGCGTCCGTCAACCACTTGATCGGGCAGCAGGAGTACCACTTGCAGGCCACGCGTCCGCCTCACCGGCCGCCGGCGTACTGCGCCACCATCGGCCCGGCGTCCAGCACGCCAAGCCGCGACTCGAAGCTCGGACGGCCGGAGGTGTAGTGGATGCCGATGGGGATCTGCTCGCCCCACGTGAAGGCCAGCTCCAGGGCGGCCGCCCGGTCCGTCGGGTCGTGGTCGTCGCCGATGGGGCGGACGCGCTGCCGGTACCACTTGAACGTGTTGAGGCGGTTGAAGGTGATGCACGGCTGGAGGATGTCCAGCAGGCAGAAGCCCTCGTGCCCGAGCGCGGCGAGCATCATCCGCTTGAGGTGCTCGCGGTCGCCGGAGAACGACCGGGCGACGAACGACGCGCCCTCGACGATGGCAAGGGCCAGCGGATTGAGCGGCAGCGCCACCACGCCGTGCGTCTGGATCTTCGTGGTGAAGCCGGGGTCCGACGTGGGCGAGGCCTGGCCCTTCGTCAGGCCGTACACCTGGTTGTTGTGCACGAACACCTTCACGCCGATGTTCCGCCGGATGGCGTGCAGCAGGTGGTTGCCCCCCTCGCCGTACATGTCGCCGTCGCCGCTGGTGATGACGACGGTGAGGTCGTGGTTGGCGAGCTTGATGCCCGTGGCGGCCGGCAGCGCGCGGCCGTGCAGGCCGTTGAAGACGTTCACCGGCTGGTCCGGGTAGTGCGGCAGCTTGGCGGCCTGCCCGATGCCGCTGACGAGGACGAGCCGGCGGGTGTCGATGCCGGAAGCCTCGATGGCGGCGTTGAGGGTCTTCAGGATGGGGAAGTTCCCGCACCCGGGGCACCAGGCGGGGGCGGTGTCGGCCTTGGCGATGTCGGGAATCATGCGTTCTCTCCGCGGGCTCCGGTCATGGGGTTTCGGCCTCAGAGGGCATCGATGATGTACTCGGCGGTGAAGGGCAGGCCGTCGTAGCGGGCCACCCGCCGGCAGTCGGCGAGGAGGCCCTGCTCGCGCAGGAGGGAGGCGAACTGGCCGGTCTGGTTGGCCTCGACGCAGACGATGCGCTTCCGGCCCTTGAGGCGCCGGGCCGCCTCCGCCGCGGGCAGCGGCCAGACCTGCCCGAAGTGCAGCATCGCCGCCGGCGTCCGCCGCCCGTCGGCGTTGATGGCGTCGACGGCCTCGCGGCACGGGCCGTACGTCGAGCCCCAGCACACCAGCAGCACCCCCGCCTCCGCCGGTCCGTAGTACTCCGGCGGCAGCGCCGCCTCCGTCAGTCCGGCCAGCTTCCGCATCCGCTTGTCCTGCTGGGCCACGTGCCCGCGGAGGTCCTCGCTGATCCCGCCGGCCTCGGTGTGCTCGTCGCTGTCGACCACGACGAAGGCGTCGCCGCCGGGGATGGCCCGGGGAGAGACGCCGCTTTCGGTAAGGGCGTAGCGGCGGTAGTCGCCGCCGGCGTCGGCGGCGAGACACCGGTCGATCGGGCGGTAGGCTTCGTCCGGCGGGGCGACGTTGCGCTGCAAATCCTGAAGGAACTGGTCGGTGAGGATGATCGCCGGCGTCTGGAACTCGTGGGCGGTGGCCAGCGCCCGCCGCGTCAGCTCGCCGCACTGCTCGACCGTGCCGGGGGCGAAGACGGCCCTGGCGAACTCCCCGTGCCCGGCCGAGAGGGCGAACTTCAGATCCTGCTGCGCGGTGCGGGTCGGCAGGCCGGTCGCCGGGCCCGGGCGCTGCGCGATCACGATGCAGATCGGCAGCTCCATGATCCCCGCCAGCGACAGCCCCTCCACCATGAGCGCGAAGCCGCCCCCGCTCGTCGTCGCCATCGCCGGAACCCCCGCGTACGTCGCCCCGCAGAGCATGTTCACGGCGGCGATCTCGTCCTCCGCCTGCTCCACGACGATGCCGTACTTGTCGGCCAGGGCGTTGAATGTGGTTAGGCTCTCCTGTTTCCTGTCAAACACATCGTGATAGCGGCCTTCTTTCTTGGCTGCCAGGACTTTGCCCAGGTATGCATCCGCCTCTTTCTTGAGCTGAAAATATTGACGCCGCCGCTT
>CAZMDT010000415.1:0-2909 GCA_964564965.1 uncultured Planctomycetaceae bacterium
CGCCTCCGTGCTCGCCCGTTCGCCGTCGCTCTTGAGGATGACGCAGCGGTAGTGGTCGAGCGACCACAGGCGGCGGTACCACTTCCCGCCGAGCACCTTCCGGACGAGCACCTCGAAGCTCGCCTCGGCCGCCTCGAACTGGTACCCCTCGTGCTCCAACGCCATCAGCCGCTCGAGCACCCGCCGCTGGGCGTCGCGGTTGTCCGCCAGGCCGAACTTCGCCGGCACCTTCGCCGCGATGTTGCTCAGCCCCGACAGCTCGCTGACGAGGATCCGCCGCGTGTTGCCCACGGTGGCGGGGTCGATGTGCTCGTAGGTGGTGGCGTTGCGGCGGATGGCGTGCACGTGCATGCCGCCCTTGTGCGCGAACGCGGCCGCCCCCACGAACGGCTGGTTCTCGCGCAGGTTCAGGTTGGCCACCTCGTAGACGAACCGGCTGACCTCCGTGAGCCGTTTGAGCGTTCCCGGGCGAAGGCAGTCATAGCCCAGCTTGATCGCCAGATTCGGGATGATCGCCGTGAGGTCGGCGTTGCCGCACCGTTCGCCGATGCCGTTGATCGTGCCCTGCACCTGCATCACCCCGTGCTGGACGGCGACGATGCTGTTGGCCGCCGCGAGCCCGGCGTCGTTGTGGCAGTGGATGGCGAGGCGGGCCTGCGGCAGGGCGGCGCGCACGGCGTCCACCGCCGCCGCGATGCCGTCCATCGCCGTCCCGCCGTTCGTGTCGCACAGCGCCAGGCAACCGGCGCCGGCTTCGTAGGCGGCTCGGAGCGTTCGCAGGGCGTAGTCGGCGTTGGCGGCCCAGCCGTCGAAGAAGTGCTCGGCGTCGTAGATGACCTCGCGCCCGCCCGTGGTGCAGAAGCTCACGGAGTCGGCGACCATCGCGAGGTTCTCCTCGACGTCGACGCGGAGCACCTCGCGGACGTGCAGGTCCCAGGTCTTGCCGACGATGGTGACCACGGGCGCTCCGCTTTCGAGCAGGGCGCGCATGCCGGCGTCCTCGCCGGCCGGGGTGTCCTTGCGGCGCGTCATCCCGAACGCCGCCACCCGCGCGTGCCGGAACGGCCGCTCGCGAACCCGGCGATAGAACGCCTCGTCCTTGGGGTTCGACAGCGGATACCCGCCCTCGATGATGTCCACGCCGAGCGAGTCGAGGGCGTCGGCGATGAGCAGCTTGTCCTCCACGGACAGGCTGACGCCCTCGGCCTGGGCGCCGTCGCGGAGCGTCGTGTCGTAGATTTCGATTCGCCTTTGCTGCCCCATGGCGGTTCTCGCGAGGAGGCCGGCGGCTCCCGGCGCTGCGGGAGCCCCGGCCTCCGGGGTTGGTCGGGGCCTGCAAAAAAAACGTGGCCCTGAGGGGTTGCCTCAGGGCCCGGACGAGAGAAAAAGTCCGCCGCACCTGCCCTAAGGCACGCGTGATCCAGCTACACCGACAGCAATAATGTCGGCGCGGACGGACAGGCGCTTCACCCAATCTTGGGCAGTCGCCGTCAACGTTCCAGCTTCCGTCCGCATGCTGTCCTCTCCACGTGCCGCCTCGGGCATATACGCGGATTATATCGGCCGGCGAAGGCTGGTCAATCACTATTTGCCGTGTGCCGGTGAGGCCAGAGGCGTTTTTCGTTTGCGTCCTCAAGGCGGGGGGGATGTAATACCGTGCTTGCCGCCGGCCGTCCGGGTGGCGGACGACGCCTGGATTGAGGAGAGGCCCATGGCCCAAAGCCCTGCCTGTGCCACGCTTTACGTCTCGCCGTATGGCAACGACCGCTGGTCGGGCCGGCTGGCGGTTCCGGACGCTACCGGCACGGACGGCCCGCTGGCAACGTTGGCCGCTGCACAAGCCGCCGCACGAGCGACGGAAAAATCCGCCGACGCCCCGGTGCTCGTGCAGCTCGCCGCCGGAAGATACGCCGTCGCCCAGCCGCTCGTCCTCACGCCGGAGGACTCGCACGTCACCTGGGCCGCCGCGCCGGGCGAGCAGCCCGTCATCGACGCGGGCGTGCGTGTGGGCGGCTGGCGGGAAGAAACCATCGGCCCGGCCGGCGATGGCGGACAGGTGGCCCTGTGGACGGCCGACGTGTCGGACGTGGTTGAGCAGGTGGGCCCGTTTCGGCAGCTCTTCGTCAACGGGCGGCGGGCGACGCGTTCGCGGTTGCCGAAGACGGGCTATTTCTGGGTGGAGTATGCCGAGGGGACGGACATCGGCCCGCACCCGCGGAAGCCGGCCACGCAGAAGGACCACTTCGTGGCGGCGGCGGGCGACTGGCGGGCGTTCAGCAACATCGCCGACGCGGACGTGTGCGTCATGCACTGGTGGCACGACGACCGGCGCGGCGTGAAGAGCTACGAGGAGGCGACGCGGACGGTGACACTCCAGGAGCCGCTGCACCGCCCGTTCATCGACGACATGAACCAGCGATTCGCCCGCTACTACGTCGACAACGTGTTGGAGGGCCTCTCCGAGCCCGGCGAATGGTACCTCGACCGGCCGGCGCGGAAGCTCTACTACGTGCCGCGCGAGGGCGAAACGATCGACACCGCCGAGGCGTTCGCCCCCGGTCCGAGCGACTTCATCCGCATCGCCGGCGACCCCGATGCCGAGCGCTGCGTCGAGGGCGTGACGTTCCGCGGCGTGGCGTTCGAAAACAGCGACTGGCGCGACTACAACCGCGCGAGCCAGTCGGCCGGCGACACGCCGGGCGTGATCACGCTGCTCGGTGCCCGCGGGTGCGCCTTCGAGGACTGCGCCATCCGCCACGTCGGCAACTACGCCTTCGACGTCCAGGACGGCTGCACCGCCGTCCGCATCATCGGCTGCACCATCGAGGATATCGGCGCGGGCGGCATCAAGGTCAACGGCGCCAACGCCTACGGCCCGCGCGCCCGGCGGACGGGGCGGTGCACCATCT
>CAZMDT010000416.1:0-2907 GCA_964564965.1 uncultured Planctomycetaceae bacterium
GGCCCCCATCACGCCGGCCCGCCACCACCGGGCGCCGTCCAGGAGGTCCTCCACGAACATCCAGACGGCGGCGACGACGCAGGCCAGCAGGACGGCGTCGGCCGTCGCCAGCGTGCCCTCCACCAGCAGCATCGGCGTGGTGGCGAGGACGGCGGCCGCCCACAGCCCGCCGACCCGTCCGAGGACGCGCCGCCCGATGAGGAAGGTCATCAGCACGGCGGCGGCCGCGCCGAGCGCCGACGGCAGCCGGTACGCCGCCTCGGTGCGCCCGAGCACGCTGACCGACGCGCCCATGAGCCAGTAGATGCCGACGGGCTTATGGAGGCGCGGCTCGCCCTCGAAGGTGGGGACGACCCAGTCGCCTCGGGCGAGCATCTCGTCGGTGGCCTTGGCGAATCGCGGCTCGTCGCGGTCCCACAAGGTGCTTCGCGAGCCCACGAGCACGCACGCCGCGAGCACGCCGGCCGCGATGCATGCCGGCACCAGCCAGCGCGGCGAGCGCTCGGGGAGCCCCAGCCGCCTGCCGGCCAGGCGCACGCCGCGCCGCGACCACACGCCGAGCCACGCCGCCGCCGCCAGCAGCCCCCCCGCCGGGCCGTACAGCGACAGGAACATCCGCGCCTTGTCCGTGTGCGACATCTGCCCCGAGGTGGTCAGGGCGATCCCCCCGGCCAGCGCGAGCAGCCACCACCGGCGTTTGACGAGGCGCGCGAGCCCCGGGCGGACGATGCCGACGGCGACGGCGCCCGACAGCAGGCCGATGGCGCCGCCCATGAGCACGTCGCTCGGCCAGTGATAGCCCGCGATGACGCGATTGGCGGCCACCACGACCAACGCCGCCGCCGTCAGCGGCACCGTCCACCGCGAGGCCAGAAGCAGCGGGGCGAACAGGACGGCGGCAACGGCGGCGTCGCCGCTGGGGAAGGCCCACGGCGCGCCGGAGGGGCGGAGGCGTCCGATGCCCATCTTGAGCACCCAGACCATCGGGAAGGTGAGCAGCAGGGCGAGGAGGATCTGGACGGCGGTGCGGCGCCTGCCCGCCACGCCGATCGCCAGGGCGATCAGCACCACGATCTGCGCCTTGCCCAGAAGCTGCAGGCAGTACAGCTCCGCGGGCACCCGGTCCGGCAGCGCCCGGGCGCGCTCGCTCAGCCGCGCGTCCACCGTCAGCGCCGGCAGCGTCAGCACGGCGAGCGCCCCGGCCAGCAGCACCGTCGCCGGCTGCGAGCGCAGCGCGGCAGCAATGCGTCTGAGGGTCGCGGGGAATCGCATGCGGCGTCCTTGGTCAAGGCCTGCGGCGGCAGGGAGTATGCCCGCACGGCGCACCGGATGCAACCCGGCATTGCCGGCGCCGCGGCGGGGCGGTACCCTCTGCCGCCATGGCGCCCGACCGCGACAGCCTCCAGGCGGTGATCTTCGACATGGACGGCGTGCTGTGCGACTCCGAGACGTTCATCTGCGAGGCCGCCTGCCGAATGTTCGCCGAGCGCCACGGCCGGCAGGTGCGCCCGGAGGACTTCATACCGTTCGTGGGGGCGGGCGAGAACCGCTACCTGGGCGGAGTGGCCGAGAAGCACGGCGTGGCGCTGGACCTGGAGCCGGACAAGCGGCGGACGTACGAGATCTACCTGGAGATCATCCGCGGCCGCCTGAAGCCGCTGCCGGGGGTGCGGCAGTTCATTGCCGCCTGCCGGCGGCGCGGGCTGAAGCTCGCCGTCGCCACGAGCGCCGACGCGGTGAAGCTGGTGGGCAACCTCCGCGAGATCCACCTGCCGGCCGAAACGTTCGACACGTGCGTCAACGGGCTGGACGTCGAGCACAAGAAGCCCGACCCGGAGATCTTCCTGCTGGCGGCAAAGCGGCTGGGCGTGGGCCCGGCCCGCTGCCTCGTGGTGGAGGACGCCCCCAACGGCGTCCGCGCCGCGAAGGCCGCCGGGGCGAAGTGCCTCGCCCTGGCCACGAGCTTCGCGGCGGAGGACCTGACGGGCGCCGGCGCGGACTGGGTCGCGCCCGATCTCGCCCACGTGCCCCCCGAGGTGCTCAGTACGTGATCACCACGCGGGCGAGGCGCTTGTCGTCCGTGAGCGGCACGTGGACGACGACCTCTTCCTTCTCGCGGAGGCCGGCCACCCGCCCCATCGTCCAGCCGAGGAACTCGCCTTCCTTGTCGAAGCGTTCGAGCCGGACGTAGCCGCGGACGACGGCCTCGGCGGCGAGGCGCTGCCTCGCGCCCGGGCCCGCCTCGGCGAGCAGGCGGTCGGCGTCCGCCGGCGTCAGGGGGAACCGCGGGCCTCGCTTCAGCGTGAGCTTCACGGACTCGCTTCCCGCGTGCCCCTCCCTGGCCTCGACGCTGAAGAACCCCTCGAACGCGGCGGCCCCCACGGGCAGGTCCTTCGCGTCGTAGCCGAGGAGCCTGTCCCGGGCCGTGCGGAACAGCTTGCGGTATGGTACGAACAGCGAGGACAGCCCCAGCAGCGCCAGCGCCACCGCAACGCCGATCGCCGCCAGGCGGAGCTTGCGCCGCCAGGTCATCGGCGGCGGGGGCGGCGTGGTCCGGGCCTCCACCACGCGCTCGTGCGTCAGCACCCGCCCGCCGGGGCCCACCGTGTAGACCGTCTGGACCTCCTCCCCCCGGCGGTACTCCACGCTCCGCAGCGTCGAAAGCACGTTCGGCGCCTGACCCGCCGCAATGAGGCGGAGCAGGTCTGCCAGCGCCGCGGCGATGCGTTCGGCGACGGGCAGGTCGAGGTCGGCAACGGCCGCCGGCTGCGGCTCGGGCAGCAGGCTGAAACGCTCGCCGTCGATCTCCAGGTGAAAGCGCAGGTTGACGCCGTCGGCGAACTCGACCCAGTCCCGGAGGCGCGGGCGGAGGCCCGGCATGTCGGGGCTGGTGCCCTCGATGAGCCC
>CAZMDT010000417.1:0-2905 GCA_964564965.1 uncultured Planctomycetaceae bacterium
GCGGCGAAGGCGAAGGCGGCGGGCGTGAAGATGGGGGTGACGATGAGCCACCGTTTCCGGCAGGACATCACGACGCTGCGGACGCTGGTGCGCTCGGGCGACTACGGCCGCCTCGACTATGTCATCTGCCGCTTCACCTGCGCCCGCCGCCGGCGGGGCCAGTGGGGGCAGTTCCGCTACGACATCGCGGACCCGCTGATGGTCGAGGGGGCGGTGCACCACCTGGACCTGCTGGCCGACCTCGCCGGCGGGACGTGCCGGACGATCTACGCCCAGACCTGGAACCCGCCGTGGGGCGATTTCGCCGGGGACGCCCAGGCCCTGGTGACGATGACGATGGCCGCCGGGCCGCGGGCCTTCTACGAGGGCGCCAAGACCAACGCCGCCACGCTCAACTGCTGGGGCGAGGAGTACGTCCGGGCCGAGTGCGAGGGCGCCACCATCGTCCTCGATCACCAGGCCATCCGCGTCCTGCCGTTCGACCCCGAGCGCCGCGACACGCCCGAAGGCCTGCCCGCCCCCCTGCTGAAGCAGCCCAAATGGGCCAACACATGGCTCATCGAGAAGTTCGTCCGCTGGCTGGACGGCGCCGAGCCCATGGAGACCTGCGTCGAGGACAACCTGCAATCGGTCGCGCTGATCTTCGCGGCTGTCGAGTCCAGCCGCACCGGCCGGGCCGTCGAGGTGCAGAAGCTCCTCGCGGCGGCGAGGAAGAAGGCAAAGCGATAGGCCCCATAGAGATGGAGGATCGGCCAGCCATGAGTAAGAATACCGTCCGCATGGGGGCATGCCTCGCCCTGCTCGCAGCCGCGACCATTGCCGGGTGCGGCGACGGGAAGGACAGCGCCTCGGACAGCGCAGAGGTGTGCGGGCGCTGGGAAGGAACCATCACCGAGTTCGGGAAGTCGACACGCGTTGGGCTCCATATTCGGCCCGGCGGCGGCGGCCCCACGGGCGAATTCAGCATTCTGAGCCGCACCGGTGGCGACATTGACCAGGGCCAGTCGTTCCCTCTGGCGGATATCAGGGAGTCCGGGACGAAGCTGGCCTTCCTGGTCCTGCTTCTCGCCGACTCCGGCGACACAGACAACCTTCTGTTTGACCTTGAGCTGACCGGCGGGAAGCTGGTCGGGCATGCGCGGGAGAACCGCTCGGGCAGCGAGAAACTGCCCGTAACCTTTGTCCGCGTTGACTAGAGTCGCCCTGACGGACTGGCTCCCGGACGCGATCCCGGACCCAACTGGAGGTGATTCATGACTGTTCTGCCTCGAGACGTCACCGCCGCCGTCGTCACCGGCGGGCATTCGTACGACGTGCCGAACTTCCACAGGCTCTTCCGCGCGATGGACGGCGTGGACGCGTACGTGCAGCCGATGGACGATTTCGCGGCCTCGCCGGAGGCGGTTCGCGAGGCGTACGACGCCGTCGTCTTCTACACGATGCTCCGCGGCCTGCCGCAAACGAAGGAGGAACTCGCCTGGTGGCAGGGAGACCATCGGGCCGCCCTGGAGCACCTCGGGACGACCCCACAGGGCATCGTGATGCTCCATCATGCCATCCTCGGCTATCCGGAGTGGCCGCTCTGGCGTAAGTGGGTCGGCGTCCCCGATCCGAAGTTCGAGAGCTACCACTTCGACGAGACGGTGCGGTCCGAGATCGCCGTGGCGGACCACCCGATTACCGCGGGCCTCGCTGCCTGGGAAATGACCGACGAGACGTATGTCGCCGCCGGCCCGGGCGGCCACAGCCACGTCCTCATCACCACCGACCATCCCAAGAGCATGCGTGCCATCGCCTGGACGCGCGAGCCGGGCGGGGTCCCCGAACGCGGTGAACGGCGTTCGGGGCACCCGAGCGGCCGGCGAGTGTTCTGCTACCAGTCCGGCCACGACAGCAAAACGTGGCAGGAAGCGAGCTTCCGCCAGGTCCTCCGCCGCGGCATCCTTTGGGCGGCCGGCCGGCTGTAGCTTGCGCCGGGAGCGAAGGGCACATCATGCGAGCACTCATCATGCGCGTCGGCTCCGACGGCCGGAGCGAGAAGGTGCTCGTGGACGACTGGCCGGAGCCGCCCGCCCCGACAGGCGACGAAGTGAAGACGCGGGCCCTCTTCACGGGCGTGACGATGCGCCTGACGATCGCCGGCGTGCTCCAGATCGCGCCGCTGATCCAGGACGTGGTGAAGCCACAGGACGCCGGACGGATCCACGACGCACTTCGGGACGAGCCCGGCAAGCTGCTTGGTACAGTCTTTGACTGGCGTTAGACTCACCCCCCAGCCGGGCCTGGCGGCCTGTCGCCGAGGGTCATCACGGCAAAGGAGCACCCCGATGAAGGGCGTTACATTCGTTGAGAAGGGCAAGGCCGCGTTTGTCGAGGAGCCCGACCCCGTCTGCCGGCCGGACACCGTGCTGCTCCGGACGCTCTACTCCGGGCTGTCCAACGGCACGGAGCGGAGCTTCCTGATGAGCCTGCACTACGGCTGGCAGCTCCCCTACCCCAAGCGGATCGGCTACCAGCACGTCAGCGAGGTCGTCGAGTGCGGCAGCGGGATCACGAAGTTCGCCGTCGGCGAGGTGGTCTTCACGGCGACGTTCCCCGGGCACGTGCCGTATCACGTGGCGAAGGAATCGGACCTGATCATCAAGCTCCCCGAAGGCTTCGACCGCGTGGCCGCGGCGCAGCTCGGTGTGGCGTGCGTGCCGTGGCACGACGCGATGCGCGGCGACGTGGCCCCCACCGACAACGTCCTCGTCGTCGGCGCGGGGCTGATCGGGCAGTTCGCCGCCCAGGCCTGCCGGGCGCTCGGCGCCCGCGTGGCCGTCGCCGGGCACCACGACGACCGGCTGGCCCCGGCCGCCGAGCTGGGAGCGGACGTGACTGTAAACACGAACGCGCCCGCTGCCAT
>CAZMDT010000418.1:0-2881 GCA_964564965.1 uncultured Planctomycetaceae bacterium
CAGCAGGACGATCGCCAGCAGCGCGGCGCGGCGGCAAGTACGCTGGATGGACGGATTCACGGGCGGGCCTCGGGCCTCGACGCGGCCGTTGCCACAGACCGTAGTGAATCCCCCGCGTCAATGCAAGCCGCCCGGAGGCGGCGGCCTGCCCGGCGCGGGCGTGCGTGGCGATTCCCGGCGCGCCGGGACCGGCCGGCTCGTCGACGTGCCGGTGCAGGCCGGCATTTCCCATGTGGCCCTTCCCGGCAACGGCGCCGGGCTCTTGGCGTCCCAATGTGACCCGCCCGGACAGTCCAGGCTCACATCGCCGGCGCAGCCCCTGACGACCGCTTGCTCACGCACGCGCGGCTCATTGCCGGGCCCCGCGATCGCGCGTCACTCGCCCCCGAGTTCGGCGATGGCTTGCTGGACGCAGGCTTCGCGGGCGGCGGGGTCGTGGCGTTGGCGAAAGGCATCGAGGGCCACGTCGTCGGTGTCGACCATCCACTGCTCGAGGGCATCGGTCAGCCGGCGTTTGGGCTCGGCGTAAGCCGGGTCGTCGATGAGATTGTGCAGGGCGTCGGGGTCGGCCCCGAAGTCGTACAGCTCCTCGGCAACGCGGTAGGTGAACAGCGCCGCCCGCGCCGCAATGTCCGGCCGGTCGGCCGCGGCCGCCTGCATCGCCCGCCACGTTCGGCCGCCCTGCGACTCGTTCAGGAACCGACGCTCGCCGTTGGACCAGGGATTGAAAATGTAGCCGAAGCGCCGGGACTGCACGCAGCGCATGGGGTAGTTGCGCTTGGCGGCGGTCCGATGAAACTGCGTGAAGACCAGCTCGCGATCATCGAGCGTCTCGCCGCGCAGCACCGGCAGAAACGACCGGCCATCCATGCCGGCAGGCGGATCGACGCCGGCGGCTTCCAGCAGCGTCGGCATCAGGTCCACCCCGCCGATCATGTGCTCGGCGTCGACGCGCCCGGGCGCGATGACTCCGGGCCAGCGCATGATCCACGGCGTGCGCGTGCTGTGCAGGTAACAGTTGGTCTTGGAGAAGGGAAAGGCCATGCCGTTGTCGGACAGGAAGATGACGATTGTGTTCCCGCTCGTGCCCGCATCATCCAGCGCCGAGAGCACCGCGCCGACCGTATCATCGCAACGGCGGACGGAGTTGTAGTACTCACTGATTTCCAGGCGCACGTCAGGCAGGTCGGGCAGGAACCCTGGTGGCGGGGTTTCGTCCGGCTCAAACGTCCGACTCGGCGCCACGGCGGGCGGAACATCGCCCTGGTCGTACCATTTGCGCGGATCGTTGCCGTAGAACGGCCGATGGGGGTCGTGACTGTTAAGCATGAGGAAGAACGCCCGACCGCTTTCGGCCGCATCGCGCATGAACGCGCCGGCATGATCGGCGTACAGCGCCGGGTTGCGCCCGTGCCCGAGGTCGGCCCTGTCCTGCTCCAGGTCCCACCGGAAGTCGGCGTAAGGCGTGGAGTGCGTGTACTTGCCGAGGATGCCCACGCGATACCCGCCGCGCCGCAGCAAGTCCGGGAGAATCGGAATGCCCGGGCAGCGCAGGTGAAAGAACCCTTCCCCGCCGCTGCGGTGCGGGTAGCGGCCGGTCAGCAGCGCCGAACGGCTTGGCTGACATACCGCGATCGTCACGTGGCCGTGCTCGAAGCGCAGACCCTCGGCGGCAAGACGATCGATGCTCGGCGTGGTGCCGGCGACCGCGCAGCCGAACGCCCCCACCGCGTCGCCGTTCATGTCATCGGCGGTGAAGAAGAGGATGTTCGGTCGTGGCGTCATCGGCTTGGCTCATCCCGCGTCGCGACGCCCCGCCACACAAGCCAGGGCCCGGATGTGCGGGCTCCCCATCGTGACGCCCGAGTGTCGCGCGCGGGCGGCGGGGAAGCAAGGTGGAACAGAACAACGGAACCCGGTGTGCCGGGACTGCTCGCCGACCATTGATCGCTGACGGCTCCCTCCTCCGCCTCTGCGGGGCGGGCGCGCGCCGTCAAGACCGTCAGCCGAGGACGAGGCGCAGGAGGACGAAGTAACCGGCGGCGAGGGCCCCCGTGACGGCCGCCGAAGGCAGCAGCTCGCGATACACCGCGGGGAAGCCCGCCCCGAAGTACCTGTTGCTCATGACGTGGCAGACGTGCAGCGGGCTCATCATCTGCCCGAGGTGCCCGAAGGCGTAGGCGAGCGCCAGGTACGCGGGCATCGCCGCCGCGGGGTGGACCGTCGCCAGAACGATCGGGAAGCTCGTGCCGACGAAGCCGATGGCGAGCCCCGTGACCAGCCCGGCGATGAACGGCAGCAGGGCGGCGACGAGGACGAACGGCACGTGGAACCGCGCCAGCTCCTCCTCGATCAGCCGCCCGGCCGACGCCCGCGCGAGCATGTGCCGGAAGACCATCACGCTGACCACCAGCAGCGCCATCTCCCACACGCGGCGGTCGGTCCACACGCGGCGCAGGTCCGCCCGCCCCAGCCGGCCCCGGCGGGTCGTCCACAACAGCGAAGCCGTCACCCCCAGCAGAATCGGGGCGTACTTGGTGACGGCGTCGGCGAGGTCGGGGTGCAGGGCGCGCCGCGGCAGGAGCCCCACGGCCGCCATGGCCGGCGCGGTGACGGCCACGATCAGCCAGATCGGCGCCGCCGCCGCCAGCAGCCTGCGCGCGGTTCCCGCCTCGGGGGCCGGGGCGGCGGCGTGAAGCTCGCGATGCACGCGCCGCAGAATGAGCAGCCCGCCCGTGGCCATGAAGACGGTGAGCGGGCACTGGTACGCCGCGAAGGTCGCGTAATCCGGCGCCCAGGCGAGCGCGGCGAGCACGCCGGGATACAGCGGCCACCAGAACTCCCAGATGTGGCGGAACCAGTAGTTGACGGCCGACAGGCG
>CAZMDT010000419.1:0-502 GCA_964564965.1 uncultured Planctomycetaceae bacterium
GGCGTAGGTGCCGCCGGTGCCGTAGGTGAGTTCGAGGCCGCCGCTGACGGCCGGGCGGGCGAGCTTCGCGCGGTGCTCGAATTCGCTTGCCGCCTCGCGTCCGGCGCGTTAGTGTAACAGCGCGCCGGATCTCCGTGTCGCAGGACGTCTGTCGCCCGTCATCCGCTCTTGCGAAGGCCATGTTGACCGCGAGCCACAAGCCCCGACGGCCCCCCGGCCGGCCGGATGACCCAGAGAGGTGCGCCATGCCCGCGCCCACCCGCCGCCGGGCCGCCTTCACGCTGATGGAGCTGATGATCGTGGTGGGGATCATCGCGCTTCTGGTGACGATCCTGGCCCCGGCGCTGACGCGCGCGAAGGAGCACGCGTACCGCGCCCGCTGCCGGGCGCACCTGCACGACCTGATGATCGGCGTGATGCAGTACGCCGCCATCACGCGCTACCTGCCGGGAATGCGCGTGGCGGTGGACGTGGAGTGGTACCTCGCCAACGGGGGGCAGGC
>CAZMDT010000419.1:512-2866 GCA_964564965.1 uncultured Planctomycetaceae bacterium
TGGGCTCCGGGCGGTTCGTACTGGGGCTGGAAGGCGACGGTCCCCACGTCCTCGGGCCTGCTGCACCGGATGAAGATCGTCCAGCAGCCGAAGATCTGGCTGTGCCCCGCCGCCCGGAACCACTGCCCCGCCGACTGGTACGGCAACGAGGCGACGGACCCGTACACGTACCACTTCACCGTCAACCGCAGCACGATGCGGAACTACGACGCCGTCGACACGCACCGCCCGTTCGAGACGTTCCCCCAGGCCAGCAGCACCGTCGTCCTCGCCGAGGAGAACACGGGCATGGTCGACCGGGCGATCTGCTTCGAGGTCCTGAACGACCCGTGGTTCACCTGGCCTGACGTGACGGAGCCGCGGCACATGGACGCCTCGCAGGTGGGGTACCTCGACGGGCACGCCGGGGAGGTCGAGCCGTACGTGCGGATCTACGACTACGAGGAATACTGCCCGAACCCGGACTGGTAGCGCCGGCGCTGCCCGCCTCACTTCCGGCCCGCCAGGCGGCGGATGACGGCGGCGTTGACGGCGTCCCACTCGCGCCCGCGGGGGTCTTTGCCCTTCGGCGTCTCCAGGATCATCGGCACGGAGGCCAGCCGCTCATCCCGCACGACGTTGGCGAAGCCCCTTCGCCCGATCCGCCCGCGCCCGATGTGCTCGTGGCGGTCCACGCCGCTGGCGAGGGGTCGTTTCGAGTCGTTCAGGTGCACCACGCGAAGGCGCCGCAAACCGATGACGCCGTCGAACGCCGCCATCGTCCGCTCGTAGGCGGCGGGGCTGCGCAGGTCGTAGCCGGCGGCGAAGACGTGGCACGTATCGAGGCACACGCCGAGGCGTCGCGTGCGGGGGGCGCGTGCGAGCACGTCGGCGAGCTGCTCGAACCGGCGGCCGATGGCATTCCCCTGGCCGGCCGTCGTCTCGAGCAGGATCATCGGGCGGCGGGCGCGGGGCGGGGCGGCGGCGATGATCTCCTCGAGCGCCTCGGCGATGAGGCGGACGCCCGTGCCGGCGTCGGCGTTGGCGCCGGGGTGGAGCACGAGGTACTCGATGCCGAGCCGCCGGCAGCGCTCGGCGTCGGCGAGGGTCGCCTCGATGGACTTCCGGCGGACGGGCGGCGCACCCGCGAGGTTCACCAGGTACGACCCGTGCGCGACGACGGGCCCCAGCCCGAGCCGCCGCCGGGTCCGGCGGAACCGCCGCACCGCCTCCTCCGGCAGCGGGGGCGCGCGCCACTGAACCTGGTTGCGCACGAAGAGCGCCACCGCCTCGAAGCCATACCGCCCGGCGGACTGAAGCGCCTTGTGCAGCCCGCCCTCGATGCTCAGGTGTGCGCCGAGGATCATCGGAGCCCCAGACGGATGAAACGCCGCCGGGGGAAGGATATCCTACGGACACGCGATGGCCAAGCGCTGCGAGACATTCGATCACACCGCCGACGTCGGGCTGAAGGCGGACGCCGACACGCTCGAGGAGCTGTTCGAGGCCCTCGCCGAGGGTCTCGCCGAGCTGATCTGCCCCCGCGCGCCGGTGCGCCCGCGCGAGGCCCGCCCGGTTGCCGCCGCCGCGGAGGACCTCGAGGCGCTCGCCGTGGACTTTCTCTGCGAGGTGATGAACGCCATCCAGGCCGGCCGCTTCGCCGTCGCCGCCTGCCGCGTCGCCCGCGCCGACGAGCACGCCGTCGAGGCGGAGCTGGTGGGCGAGCCGCTCGACCTCGACCGCCACGAGATCGCCACCGAGGTCAAGGCCGTCACGTATCACCTGCTGAAGGTCGCCCGCGACGGCAGCCGATGGACCGGGCGGGTGGTCCTGGACGTCTGACCTCGCGGCCGCGCGTGGAGGGCCGGCCGGCGGATACAATACAGGCGCCATGGGCAAGGACTTCCAGGGAACGATTGAGCAGATCGACGCGTGCCGCTGGCGGATTCCGGCCGACGCGGGGCGCGGCATGCGCGTGGACGGCATGATCTACGCGAGCGAGGCGCTCATCGCGGACGTGCTGACCGGCGGCGGGCTGGAGCAGGTCGCCAACGTGGCGACGCTGCCGGGGATCGTGTCGGCTTCGATGGCGATGCCGGACATCCACTGGGGCTACGGCTTCCCGATCGGCGGCGTGGCGGCCACCGACGTGGACGAAGGCGGCGTCGTCTCGCCGGGCGGCGTGGGCTATGACATCAACTGCGGGGTCCGCCTGCTGCGGAGCGACCTGCCCGCCGAAGAGGTCCGCCCGCGAATCAAGGCCCTCGTGGACCAGTTGTTCCGCGACATCCCCGCCGGCGTGGGCGTCGGCGGGCCGTTCGAGTTCGCCGGCGGGTCGCTGCGGAAGCTGCTCGCCGAGGGCGCGGGGTACCTGG
>CAZMDT010000420.1:0-2866 GCA_964564965.1 uncultured Planctomycetaceae bacterium
GACGGCCTCCGCAAGCTCGGGGCCGGCTTCCATCGCTTCAGCGGGGGCGATGGCGTCCGCCTCCCCGCCGGCGGCGCGTGCCGCCTTGGCCATCCCGGGCGCCGAGGGCGCGGGCAGCGCGCCCGCCTGCTCCGCCAGCATCTGCCGGTCGCTCCCCGTGCGCCTGTAATACCCTCGCCAGGGCGTCAGCGACGCCGGGCCGGAGTAGCTGTCCGCCGTCGCCACGCGAACCTGCCGCGTGTACCCGTAGAACGCCTTCTCGATGGCCTCGCGGAACTCCGGCTGGATGTAGTAGACGCTCGAATCGACCATCATGAGCACGACCTGCCCGGCGACGGGCTTGCCGGTGTGCCGGTCCGTGAGCTTGACGTGGACGTTGGTCTTTTCCTGCGGCTGGAACTTGTTGTCCTCGCCGCCGCCGAGGTCGCCCTTCTCCATCGACAGCGCCACCTTCAGGAACCGGTGGGTCGGCGGCACGATGATCGGCTTGCTGTCCATGTACAGCATCCCGCCGCGCACCAGCGTCGCCGTCAGGTGGAAGTTCGGGCACAGCGACTTGTCCACCTCGATCTCCACCAGCTTCGAGTTCTTCTCCACGTGCACCACGCGGTGGAACAGCAGGTCGTCGGCCTCTCCGGTGATCAGCACGCGGCTGTTCGTCCTGTTCGTGTTCACCAGCAGCTTCAGCGTCTCGCCGATCTCGTACTGGTCCTTCGCGGGGACAATCTGGAGGTCGTTGTAGGCGTAGTGGGCCTCGGCGCCGGCCTTGGTGGCGATCCAGAGCTCGCAGGCGCCCGCCACGGGCTGGCGGCCGGGGTCGGGCTTGGCCTCTGTGAGGGTGACGCGAATGCGGCCGGTCATGTCGGGGACGAAGCGGACGGAGCCTCGGCCGGTCTCGCCGATGGTCAGCTTGGCCGCCTGGCCGAGGTTCAGCTCCTGAACGACCTCGTCCTCAAAGGTGACGCGTTCGGTGCCGTCGTCGTCCTTGAGGACCTTCCGAACGCGGCGGAGCTTGTGCGCGGCCACGGTGAACTCGCCCGCCACCGGCTCGCCGTTGGGGTTCTCGGTCTTGATGAGGATCTCGACGCTGTCGCCGGGCCCGTAGACGTTCTCGGCCGGCTTCGGATGAACAAAGAACGGCGCGTGCGTCACCTTCACCTCGCCGCCGCCCCGGATAACGCGGCGCGAGGCGTCGGTGACCTCGGCCTGGACGACGAACTTCAGGTCAAGCTCCTCGTGGCTCTTGATGGGCGCGGCCTTCAGCTCGACGAAGGCATTGCCCTCGGCGTCGGTGCGGGCGGTGCCGGTGGCGACCAGCTCGTCGAACTGCGGGTGCCACCAGGGGCGCCAGCGTCCCCTTCGCTGCCCGTAGTGAATGGCCTCGTAGTACCAGTCCCACGGGCGCGGCCATTCGTAATGGTGGCTGTAGCTCTGCTTCCGGACGGTGAAGCTCACCTCGGCGTCAACGACGGGCTGCCCGAAGTAGTAGCGGGCGTTGATCTTGATCTGCATGTCGTCGCCGACGCGGTAGTCGGGCCTCGCCGCCGAGACCGCCACCTTGTACTCGGGCTTCTTGTACTCCTCGACGCGGAAACGGTTGCCCTGGCTGTACCAGTAGCCCAGGCGGCGCCCGTCGATGCTCACGTCGATCTGGTACAGGCCGAGCGGCGGCTCCTCCTTCAGCGTCAGGCTGTCGGACACCGCCCCGAACTCGTCGGTCTCGAGGTCCTTGGCGTAGATGACCTCCCCCTTCGGGTTCGTGATCCTCACCTGCACCTTCTTGCCCGCCGCGTTGTGGTACACGCCGTCCTCGTGCCGGCGGATGATCTGCTTGAACCGCACCGTCTGCTTCGGCCGATACACCGGCCGCTCCGTGAAGCCGTAGACCTTGTACGGCTGGTTGTAGCCCCACCACGACCAGGAGAAGTACTGGCGGGCACAGAGCGCCTGGTCGTCATCCTTGCGGACGGCGGCAATCCACTCGCACGAGGTCCGGCGGGGCAGCTTCATGTCGGCCACGCCCGCGTCGTTGGTGGTGTCGGTCGCGTGGTCGAACTCGCCCCGCGGAACCGACCCCCACCGCCGGAGGACCGCGGTGGCCGCGCCGTTCGTGGGCTCGCCGGTGCTGGCGTTGCTGGCGAAGATGAGCACCTGGTCGGCGTCGGCCTTGGCGATGGCGGCCAGGTCGGAAACGACCACCAGGCACCACGCACTGGCGGCCTTGCCCTCGGGGCTGGTGCCGCGGGCCTCCACGGCGTACGCGCCCTTCGCCCCCACCGGCCAGTTGATCGGCACCGTCGTCTGCTGCTGCCCCGGAACGCACTGGTGGTGCTGGTGCTTGCCGGCGTCGGGCGTGGTGAATCGCCACTCGGCGGCCACCTCCCCGGCCGTGGAGGCGATCACGCTGAGGGCGTCCTGCGGGCCGGTCATCTTCGCCACAGCCGCCGGAAGATCGACCTTCCGGGCCTTCAGGTGCAGCGTCTTCAGGTTGCGGAGGCTCCAGTAGATCGGCACCTTCTCCTCCGGCAGGAAGCTCTTCTCGACGAAGAGCTGCACCTGCGGCGCCTTGATGGCGTCGATCCGGTTGCTCGCGTCGCGGAGCCAGTGCCCGCCCTTGGGGAACAGCTTGCTGACCTGCTCGTACTCTTCGACGGCCGTCGTGTATTTGCCGAACCGCTCGTACGTCTGGCCGGTCTGGTACTGAGCGGCGGGGGCCTGCACGGTCCCGGGCAGCTCCTTCACGCAGCGGCGGTAGAGCCGGATGCCGACTTCGGCGAGCGTCCAGTCGCCTTGCCGCGCGGCCAGGTCGCCGCCGGTGTACAGCGCCTTCGCCTTGCGCTGATCGTCCTCCTTGAGCGTGGCGATG
>CAZMDT010000421.1:0-2858 GCA_964564965.1 uncultured Planctomycetaceae bacterium
GGCTTGTCGAACGGGCGCGGGTCGGTGCCGATGTCCCCCGCGGCGCCCCAGTAGTGCCAGCAGACGGCGTCCCAGTCCTGGGCGGCCGCCAGGGCCGCGAGCCGCAGCGGGAAGTCCGCCCGGTACTTCGCCGGCTGCTGAATCTGCGTCTCGTAGCAGAAGTAGGGCTTGCCCTCGGTCTTGTTGTGCTCCAGCCACGGGACGCCCTGGCAGATGCCCGGGGGCTTGAGCAGCCAGTTGTTCCACGGCCCGACGTTCGCGCAGACGCGCTCGGCGTCGAGGTACGCCCGCATCTTCTGCACGCCTTCCTGCTCATCCGGCTTGGTCTTCGCCAGGCACTCCTCGAGCGGCCGGCCCGTCCCGTTGACGTAGGCGTCGTGCGCCACCGCGTCGGCGAACTGGTGCATGTACTGGCACTGGATGCGGTAGCCGATGCCCGTGTCCCACACCAGCGGCGACAGCCGGCAGCTCTTGCCCCACGTCTTCACCGCGTCGTGCTCACGCTGCTTGTGGGCGATCAGCAGCTCCAGGAAGAACGCGATGACGTCCTCGCCCCGGGCGCGGTCGAAGTCCTCCCGGGCGTAGGCCTGCTCCAGGCCCTCCAGGGCCGCCTTCGCGTTCGGGTTGGCGTCGTTGATCGACACCGCCGCCTCGCTGCTGCCGCTCATCGGCGCCAGCAGGACGGTGCCCTTGTCGAGGCTTTCGCCGGGCAGCAGCGCCTTCCAGGCCGCCGTCAGCTTGGCGTCGGTGCCGTACTTGTTCTTCAGGTACCCGTGCCACTTCTCGATCAGCGCATTGCGGAAGAAGGCCGGCAGCTTCTGCCACGAGCCGCCCACTATCCGCCGGATCCACCACTCCTCGTTCGACAGCTCCCACGCCACGAAGACCGGGTCGTCGCCCCACCGCAGGCCCGTCCACTCGTTGAAATGGCCGGCGATGTTCTTCATCCGCTTCAGCCCCAGCGCCTCCAGGCGCGGGTCCCAGATGCGGGCCGGGTTGCGGTTGATCGGCGTCTGGAGGCCCTGCCACTTGTAGTTCTTGGTGGCCATGGCCTTGACGGCCTTTTTCCACTCCTCGGCCGTGGCGGGCTCGTCGATGATGCCCACGTCCTCCGGCGCCGCCGTGCCACAGTTGTTCAGCCCAGCCAGCCAGATGCCCATGCCCTCCTGCTTCATCCTGTAGACGAAGTAATCCATGCAGTCGGCGTTGGATCCGTCGCCCTTGGTGTACGTCACCGGCGTGTTGATCCCGCCCCAGTAGCGCACGGCGTTGAAGCCCCGGTACTGCAGGTGCTCGATGATCCGGTCGGTGGCCTTGCGGGCGTTGGCCGACTTCTCCTTCGGCGTGGCGCCGGGTGCGCCCTGCGTGTCACCGTGCACTTTCCCGATCGCCGCCCAGTAACGCACCCGCTGACCGTCCCGGCTCAGGTGCCCGTCCTTCACCACCACGTACGCGCTATCGGGGGGCAGCCCATCGGCCGCGCCGGCCGTCGCCATGCACCCCGCCGTCGATGCGGCCGCAACCAGCAAGACAACCATGTTTCTCATCGCCTGTTCCTTTCGTTCTGGGACTTCACTGTGGGCCGGGCATTCTACGCGAAATCCGGCGGGGGCTACAGACCAAAGACGGCCCGGGCGCCGAGCCGCCGAAGGCGACCTCAGTGCGGCTCGTCCTCCGCGCCGCCCCGGGGGAAGCGGATGTCCACCGACGTGTGCCCGTGCTGCTGGAACCGGTTGGTCTTGACCTTGATGTCGCAGGGGTTGCACAGCCCGAAGCTCTCGCACGGGCGGTACACGTCCTCGATGTCGAAGGCCGGGTCCAGCAGGTGCCCGATGGGCTCCCGGTCGGCGTAGCAGTCGCTGTGGCAGCGGTAGACGTGCCCCGACGGGCCGATGATCAGCTCGGTCGTGCGGCACTCGACCCGCCGCAGGCGGGCCCCGCACCGCCCGCCCACCGCCTCCGGATACTTGTACGTGCCCCACATCCGCCCGTCGTGCTCGCCAAGGAACTCCTTCAGGCGGAAGTCGATGCCCGCGGCGAGGCACTCCTCCCGCGCCCGCCGCACCGCCTCCGCCCACGCCGGATGCTCCACCGCCCAGATGCCCACCGAATACCCGCCCGCCAGCAGCCGAAGCACGCGGGCCTTCGTGTCGGCCAGGTCCATCGTCTCCGGATGGTAGGACACGCGGATGGAGGCGTAAGGAGCGTCGCGGCGGAGCCGTTCCGGCGGCACGGCCGACGTGAACCGCTCCAGGTCGAACTGGATGTTCGTGAGGATGTCGATCGTGAGGTCGCTGCGGAGCCCGTTGATGATGTCGAGAAACCCCGGATGCAGGCTCGGCTCGCCGCCCTGGAGCGTCACGGGCAGGTCGGGCGTGGAAACAATGCGACTGAGCCCCTGGAGCCACTCGGCCTCGCTCATCTGCCGACGGTGCCGGCTGCCCGGGCCATTGTGCCAGTTGATGCAGTACGAGCACTTGAGGTTGCACTTGAGGGTGAGGAACGCGGCGATGTACGCGTAGCGCCTCGGCATCCGGATCGCCGGCAGGTCGGTGCCCTCCGGGGCTGTCGGTTCCGCCTGTGTCATGGGCTCCCGCCAGTATACCAAACGCCGGGGGCCGGCCGGCACACGCCGCTGAAATGCCGGGCCGCGGAAGTGAAGCGTCTGGTAAACTGATGGGGCACATGTACGACGCCAACTTCGACAGGCAGAAGCTGATGTATCATCCGCGCGACGTGGCGTGGTGGCTCGAGCACGGCGGCACGCGAGGGCCCCTCTACACGGAAATGGAGCTCTGCAACGCCTGCAACTGCCGGTGCATCTTCTGCGGCGTCGATTATGCCGTGAACAAGACCGG
>CAZMDT010000422.1:0-2850 GCA_964564965.1 uncultured Planctomycetaceae bacterium
CGTGATCGAGGAGCTTGAGGCACAGCGGATTACCGATGACGAGATGGCCGAGCTGCCGCCGGCGGGGCGGATCGGCGCCGACGCCGACAAGCTTCGGGCCGCCCTCGACCGCGCCGCGGCGTCCCGGACGCCCGCCGAGGGGGCGGCGGCGCTGGAGACGATCGTCGCCTACGCGGAGGACCCCAAGGCGCGCTGCCCGTTCGATGGGCTGGCCCTCGAGCGGGTGTTCCCCCTGGCGCGCCGGTTCAGCCAGCGCTTCCGGGCCGCCCGCGATTGGCAGGCGTTCCTGGACGCCAGGCCGAGCTGGCCCCTGACGGACGCGCAGCTCCGCGACCTCCACGGGCTGCTGGAACACCGGCTGGCGGCGGAGTTCTTCAGCGTGGCCGAGGCCCCGGAGCGTGCCCGGCTGTTCCAGGCCGACGTGGTTCGTCTGAACGGTCAGATGAAGCAGGCGGTGGCGGCGGGCTCGCCGGCGGAGGCCCGCGAGCACCTGGCGCCCATCCTCGAGTACGAGCGCTCGGCGATGTTCGACTTCACCGACAGACAGAGCGGCTCGCCGATGCGCCGGCCCAGGCGGATGGTCTTCTACGACACGCCGGCCAATCGCCTCTTCGAGCAGGCGAACGCCTACGACGCCCGGCTCGAGATGGAACTGGAGCGTGAGAGCCTGGTGGCCGGTCTGGCGGACACCCGCCGGCTCACCGACGCCGATCTGGACCACCTCATCGACTACCTCGCCGAGGAGGCCGACCGCCTCGACGAGACGTTCCGCGTGGCCCTGAGCCCGGGCGTTCCCCCCGCCGACCGCCACAAGGCCGTCCAGACCGTCCTGGACTACCCGCGCAAGCCTGTTTTCGAGGGCACCGAGGCCGAGGGAATCTTCGTCGAGGCGGCCAGGTTCGCCCCCAAGGTGGCGCTGTCGCTCAAGTACGGGGAGATTCGGGACGTGATCGACCGGATCTTCGGCCCGCGGCGGAAGCCCGACCAGCAGAAGCAGGAGACGGCGGCCCTGGCCCAGGACCGCTATGGCCAGACGCGCTGGGACAAGGTGCAGGAGCTGCTGGCGACGCTGCGGACGCGGGTGATCTGGGTCTCCCAGGGCCCCGGCAAGCGCCTGCTGCGGCAGGAGGAGCCGTGGATCGAGTCGCTGCGGGGCACCGAGCTGGAGAAGCCGTACCAGGAGCTTACGGGCCTTCTGGACCGCGACCTCGACAGGATGATGAACCCGCAGTTCACCTTCTACTGGCAGTACTTCGTGGACGATTCCACGTCGGGGCACTACTTCGGCGGCATCGGCCCGGAAATACTTGGCACTTTGCTGTTGGCGCTATTGTCAATGATTTTTATCGTGCCCGTCGGCGTCATGACGGCCGCCTATCTTGTTGAATGTGCCCGCGAGAACTACTTCGTGCGGTTCATCCGCATGTGCATCAACACGCTCGCGGGGGTGCCGAGCATCGTGTTCGGGCTGTTCGGGCTGGCGTTTTTCGTGCTGGAGGTGCAGCCGAGGCTGGGGCTGGCCCCGCAGGTCAGCATCTTCGCGGGGGCCATGACGCTCGGCATCCTCGTGCTGCCGATCATCATCCGCGCCAGCGAGGAGGCCATTCGCGCCGTCCCGCGGTCCTACAAGGAGGCCTCGCTGTCGCTGGGGGCCGGGGGGCTCAGGACGTTCGCCACGGTGACGCTTCCGGCGGCGCTGCCGGGCGTTCTGACGGGCATCATTCTGAGCATGAGCCGGGCGGCCGGCGAGACGGCGCCCATCCTGTTCACGGCGGCGGTGGCGTTCGGGCCGATCCCCGGGTCGATCTTCAGCGGCGGCACCCGCGCGTTGTCCTACGGCAGCTACGACGTGGCCGTCAACGACCGGATCGCGATGCGGCTGCCGCACGTGCAGTACGGCATGACGGCCACGCTGATCCTGCTGGTGCTGCTGCTGAACGTCACGGCGATCGTGATCCGGTCGCGCGTGGCGAAGAAGCTGAGAGGGCAGTAGGGGCGGCGTGTGCGCCCCGAGGTAAGCGACGATGGAAGAAGGCATGGCCGACGATTCGGAACCCGCGGACACGGCCGAGCAGGGCGTGATGACGCAGCGCGGGCGGACCGCCCCGACGGTGGCGGTATCGGCGGAGTCGCTGCACCAGGGCGAGGCGGCCGGGGAGCCCCGCGCGCCCGTGGAGGGCAAGCCGGCCGTCGAGTCGAAGGGCTTCTCGGTGTACTACGGCGAGAAGGTGGGGGTGAAGGACATCACGATGGCCGTGTACCCGCGGTCGGTGACGGCGATCATCGGCCCGTCGGGCTGCGGCAAGAGCACGTGGCTTCGCAGCGTGAACCGGATGAACGACCTGGTTCCGAGCGCCCGGGCGGAGGGGGAGCTGCTGGTCAACGGGACAAACGTGTACGACAAGCGGGTGAACCTGGTGAACCTTCGCCAGCAGGTCGGGATGGTATTTCAGAGGCCAAACCCATTCTCGAAAAGTATTTACGACAACATTGCCTTCGGGCCCCGCCTCCGGGGCATCCGCCGGCGGGCCCGCCTGGACGACGTCGTGGAGCGGTGCCTGCGCGACGCCGGCCTGTGGGAGGAGGTCAAGGACGACCTGAGGAAGTCGGCGCTGGCGCTGTCGGGCGGGCAGCAGCAGCGGCTGTGCATCGCCCGGGCGCTGGCCACCAAGCCGAAGGTGCTGCTGATGGACGAGCCCTGCTCCGCCCTGGACCCCGTGGCCACCGCGCGGATCGAGGAGCTCATCCTGAAGCTCAGCAGCGACTACACGATCGTCATCGTCACGCACAACATGCAGCAGGCGGCACGCGTGAGCTACCGGACGGCGTTCTTCTGCCTGGGGGAGTTGA
>CAZMDT010000423.1:0-2600 GCA_964564965.1 uncultured Planctomycetaceae bacterium
GCGCCCGCTGGTCGCTGTCGGAACGACACCGCACGGCGGCTTGCCCGAGCCCGTCATCGCCAGCCCCGCCGAGTACGCCAGGCGGTTGCTGTCGCCCACCACGAAGTCGCTCAGCCGGTACCTCAGCGGCGCCGCCGGCACCCGGCGCTGCCTCGCCCGGCCGCCCGTCACCTTCCGCACGATCTCCGCCTGCGTGTCGAGCTGACGCTTCCGCAGCTCCTCCGACAGCGACGGGTCGATCGTCACCAGCACCCGATGCTCCTGCCCGACGTGCTCGGCCGCCGCCTGCCAGATATCCTGCTGGAAGTGCGTTTCGATCCAGTTCGCCACGAACGGGTTCGGCACGGAGACCTTGACGCGGCCGTCCTCGATGTCCAGACGCGTACCGTGCCGGAACCACGCGTTGAACTTCTGAGGGCCGACCCTCTCTTGCAGCGTGGCCAGAATCTGTTTCTGTATCGCCTCGGCGGCGCGCACCGAAACCGGGGGAGCTTGCATCCGCTTTCTCTCGTGCCTTACGGAAACTGCGTCGTTTTCGAGCCCGTATCGCCTCCACCGGGCCGCGGCACTGATGTGCACAGACGCGGCAACGCATGGCGAAGCGAGCACCGGAGACTCTACGTCCGTCTGTGGGGCATGGTCAAACACAAAGCACCCGCCTACTTATCCACACGGCCCAATGTCCGAAGACGCCGCGGCTTGGTCGCCAAAAAAAACTTCCTTCCACAAGTTATGCACCGCTTCTTAACGACGGGCGAACTCCGTCCGAACAGAACCTGCACAACGCCGCGCGCCGAACGCGCGAAGAAGGCCCGGCATCCGCGGCCGGCGGCTTCAGGTTCGCATGCCGTTCGCATACGCTTCCGCCCCCGCTGCTCAGCGCCCGGCTCGGCGCTCGCCGTCGCTGGCCCCCTCCCACCGCACCTCCGCCGCGGGCCGTTGCCACGCTCCGATCTTGCCGCCTTGCCCCTTCCAGGCCGCTCGGGCCGCGCCGATGCCTCCTCGCCCCTTCCAACTTCTTGCGCGTTCTTGCGCATTCTTGCGCATTCTTGCGCGTTCTTGCGCGTTCTTCCCGATTCTTGCGCATTCTTCCCGATTCTTGCGCATTCTTGCGCGTTCTGTTTTGCGTAAGCCACTTTGTTGATGGAGGTTACATGCTTCGCCCCGGACAGGAGGCGCGTTTTCGCGTTTGTCAAGTCTGAATATGGACTCACGTCAGGATGGCCAAAGGAGATCCGCCCGCTGGACAGTCCCGCCGGATCGCCACCCGTCGGCCTTTCCCCCACCGCCTCGCCGTGCCTCGGAGGTGGCCTGCGCCCGCGAGGGGACTTGCCTTGCCTCTGCTCAGTCATTCCGCGTCTCCGGCCGCTTCCTTCGGCGCATGACACCAAACGTTAGATAGATAACAGATATTGCACGCAACGTCAAATGAATTCCGCCCCGGCCGCAAGAAATCCGCGCCGCTCCGCCTCCGACGAAGTGTCGCGGGCATCCTGCCCGCGAGACCTGGCCCCGCCGATCCCGCGGCCAGCCGATCCCCCTTCGGCGGACCGGCCCTCCGGGCCTGCGCCGCCGCCCTACCGCGCCTGCCCCTGAGGGCGCGCCTCTTCCACGATCCGAATTTCTTCGGCATCCTGCCCGCCGTAGCCTTGGCGAAGGAGGGTCAGCCCGTAAAGCTCATACACCAGCCGGTCGATCTCCCGCCCCGTCGCGCGAGTGCCGCAGGCACGGCATACGGTAGGCCCCTTGGGGCAGGCGGGGGCGTCAGCGTCAGCCCCGGGAACCTGGAACACGGCCAATCGCTCACTTCCCGCCCGAGGACCGCTTGTTGCTTCGCACACGGTAAATGCGCTCGGTGAAGCCGCCTTCCTGCTCAAAGGCCCTGGCCTGGGCCGCAAGCTGCCGGTCCAGCAGCGCGCACGCCACCGCCAACAGGGCCAATGCGGCGTTGGCCGAAAGCTCGGGATAGGTGGACACGGTGGACGAGGCGGACGTTGTGGACGACGCTATCGGCCGTGGGTGCTTCCCGCCTGGTCGTTCCGGTCCACTGCGTCCGCTGTGTCCACTTCGTCCACGGCTCTCGGCGAGTTCCCGCTTGCTCTCCTCCACGACCCAACGGGCCACGTCGTCGCCCGTGGTGCAGCGCCGGTCGATGAGGTCCTGTCGGCGGGGGTCGCCCCGGCCCCAGGTCGGCAGCCCGCGCTGCCGCAGGAAGTCCTCGTAGTCCAGCCGCAACTCCTCCAGGCTGGCACGCGCCACGTTGGTGAGTTTCAGTTCCGTCTTCTTTGAGGTGCCCGAAGCCTGGCTCCCCTCGGCGATGTTCTGAACGCCCGACCGCGCGGCTTGCACCATCTGGTCGTGTGTGCGGCTGCGGCGGTCAATGTAGCGCGAGCAGAAACGAATCGTGACGTCATAGACCAGTTGCGCCACCTGAAAGCTCTTGAGCCTCCGGTAGCCGCCGTGCTTCGGGATCAGCGGTTCGTCCGCGCCCATGTCGTGTGGCTCCGCACCCACGGGCTACCCCGTCCTTATCTCGTACCGAAACTGCCGGAACGCTCTGCCCCGCCTGCCCCCAGGGGGGCAGGCACGTCCCAGCCCGT
>CAZMDT010000423.1:2610-2848 GCA_964564965.1 uncultured Planctomycetaceae bacterium
GTCGAACCTCGCGATGGACTTCCTGTAAACGCTTGGTGAGAGCGTCATTCTTGGCTGCCCTCCACAATCCTTATCTCTTCTTCCGTCAGGCCGTACAACTCATACACCAGCCGGTCGATCTCCCGGTCCGCTACATAGAGCGGCCTATGAAATCCTCGGTGCCGGCGCGTCCACGATTGTCGAGTAGCGCCCTCTACCGTATTGCGTGTCCTTGCCACGCTGCCAATCAGAGTACCGC
>CAZMDT010000424.1:0-2840 GCA_964564965.1 uncultured Planctomycetaceae bacterium
GAAGGGCAAGGAGTTCGTCGGCCTGTGCCCCTTCCACACCGACAACCATCCCTCCCTCAACGTCTCGCCGGGCAAGCAGATCTTCAAGTGCTTCGCCTGCGGGGCGGGGGGCACCGTCTTCAACTTCCTCATGCTCTACGACAAGCTGGCCTTCCCGGAGGCCGTCCGCACGCTCGCGGAGCGGGCCAACATCCCCCTGCCGCGTGAGAGGGCGGCGAAGACGGCCGAGCCGGGGCTCGGCAAGAAGGACCTGCTCGCCGCCACGGCCGCCGCGGCGCGGTTCTTCCAGAAGCACCTGCAGGCTTCCGGCGGCGCCGCCGCGCTGGCGTATATCCGCGGGCGGGGCCTCAGCGACGAGTCGATCCGGCGCTTCGGGCTCGGCTACGCGCCCGACGCGTGGGACGCCCTCCTGCGGGCCGCCAGGCGCAGCGGCTCCCGCGAGGGGCAGCTCCTGGCCGCCGGGCTCGTCACACAGGCCGAAAGCGGGAAGTGCTACGACCGCTTCCGCAACCGCCTCATCTTCCCGATCCACGACGCCACGGGGGCGGTGGTGGCCTTCGGCGGGCGCGCCCTCGACGAGGCCGAGCCGGCGAAGTACCTCAACAGCCCCGATACGCTCCTGTTCAGCAAGTCCAACCTGCTCTACGGGCTGAACTGGTCACGCGACGCGATCGTCTCCTCGGGGCAGGCCGTCGTCGTGGAGGGGTACCTCGACGCGCTCGTGCCGATGCAGGCGGGGGTGCCGAACGTGGTCGCCACGCTCGGCACGGCCCTGACGGACCAGCACGTCCGCCTGCTCGCGCGCTACGCCCGCGACGTGGTGCTGGTGTTCGACGCCGACGCCGCCGGCGCCGCCGCCGCCGAGCGGGCCCTGGAGACCTTCCTGACGCAGCAGTTCCAGGTTCGCGTGGCGACCATCCCCGCCGGCAAGGACCCCTGCGACCTCGTGCTCGCCGAGGGGCCCGAGGCGTTCCGCGAGCTGGTGGCCTCCGCCCCGGACGCAATGCGCTACGCGTGGGACCGCTGCCATGAGAACTACCGGGCGGCCGGGGGGAACCTCGCCGACCGGCGGGAGGTCGTCGAGGAGTTCCTCCGCCTGGTGGCATCCTCGTCGGTGTACGGTGCCATCGACGAGGTCCGGCGCGGCCAGCTTGCCCAGCACATCGGGCACATGCTGAACGTCCCCCCGGCGGACCTCCAGCAGCAGATGCGGCGCCTCAGCCGGCAGATTCCGCGGCGGCACGCGGCGCGCCGCCCCGCCGCCGTCCCGCAGGCCGGCGGCCTCAGCCAGAGGCACGTGCTCGAGGTGCTGCTCAACGAGCCCGACCTGTTCGACGCCGTCGCCGAACGCGTTGACCCGGAGGACTTTACGGATCGGTCGCTGCGGGCGGTGGCCCAGCGCGTCTGGCGGCTCGGGGCGGCCGGCCGGCTGACGCTGGAGGACGTGGCCGCCTGCGAGGAGCTGGCGGAGCTGGGCGGGCTGCTGGCCGACCTGTCGACCCTCGGCGAGCGCCGGGGCAACTACGAGGCCACCCTCGCCGGGGCCGTCGAGGACCTGCTCTATCGCCGCCGGCGGCGCGAGCTGGAGCAGATCAAATCGGGCGGGCTGAGCGACGAGGCGCTGCTGGAGATTCAGCGCCAGCACCGCGAGGCCGACGTTCGCCGCGCCCCGAAGATCACCTGACGGCCGCCGCGCGAACGCCCGGACCGGTGGACCCGCGAACTCGGCACCGCCGCCCGCCCTTTGGCAGGCTCAGAGCGGGCCAATCCGCGGTCATTGCTCCGCGATCCGCGAGGGCCTCGGGCAAGCATGCCGGGCCTGCTGCTGACCCGCCCCGGGGCATTTTCGGGGCAAACGGCGGGTTGACCCCCCTGTGCCCAAGCCTATAATTACATGATTCTGCCGGTTTGCGGTTTTCTTTTGCGCTTCTGCGGAGTGACGGTATGTCGGAAGCCCTGGAAACAAGCGTCAAGAAACTTCTCGCCAAGGGCAAGCAGCGCGGCTACCTGACCTACGAGGAGATGAACGACGACCTGCCGGAGGAGGCGGTCTCTCCGGACCGGCTCGACGCCCTCCTGATGACGCTCGACGAGCTCGGCATCGAGCTGGTCGACGAGTCCGAGGTCGAGGAGCGGGAGTCGTTCGCCGAGACCTCCGCCCAGGAGGAGCAGGAGGAGGAGAAGAAGAAGCCCAAGAGCAAGTCGGGGCTGGAGGACCTGGAGGTCGTCAAGCGGATCGACGACCCGGTGCGGATGTACCTGACGCAGATGGGCGAGATTCCGCTGCTGAAGCGGAGCGAGGAGATCGCCCTGGCGAAGAAGATTGAGACGGCGCGCATGCACTTCCGCCGGCGGGTCCTGGAGAGCGATTACTGCATCCAGCAGGCGGCGGACATCCTCTCGCAGGTGCACGCGGGCGACCTGCCGTTCGACCGGACCATGAAGATCTCCACGGCGGAGAACCTGTCGAAGGAGACGATCACCCAGCGCATGCCCACCAACCTGGGGACGGTCGCGAAGATCATCGGCCGCAACCGCGGCGACTGGCCCGTGGCGATCAGCGACGGCAAGTCGGAGGCGGCGGCGCGGGCGGCGCGGCGGCGGATCTGGCGGCGGCGCCGGCGCGCGGCGACGCTGCTGGAGGAGCTGTCGCTGCGGACCTCGAAGGTCCAGCCGCTGATGAAGAAGCTCCAGCACATTTCGGCGAAGATGGACGAGCTGGACCGGTCGATCGCCGGCGCCGACCGGCGCGGCACCCCGCCGGAGGACGTGGAGGTGATGAAGGAGGAGCTGGACGGGCTGGTGGAGCTCGTCCTCGAGATGCCGGACATGCTCCGCAA
>CAZMDT010000425.1:0-2839 GCA_964564965.1 uncultured Planctomycetaceae bacterium
GCCCGACGAGCTACCAGACTGCTCTACCCCGCGATCGTGTTCTATCTGCAAATATAGTACGCTGCCGGCTGGGGCGTGTCAAGGATATCAGAAAAACGTTCGCGACGCATTCCCCCGGCCGCGACTGGCAAAATGCCTTTGCGTGAGGCGTTGGCGTTCGGCATCATAGAAGCAGGCTGGCGACGGCCGGAGGGCGGGCGGCTTGCGCGAGGCCGGTCCGTCGGTGGCGCCCCGCGACAAGCCAGAAGCCGGCCGAGGCGAACTCGGGCCGGAAGGAGAAGTCGCCGATGCGTTGTTCGGCAATTCTGCTGTGCGTTGCGTGTATCGTAGGGACGGGCGTATCAACTGCCGCTGCGAAGCCGAAGCCCGACGACAAGGCAGCGGCCAAGCCGAAGAAGCCGGCGGAGAAACCGAACAAGCCCTCCGCGAAGACGGCGTCGCAGGCTTCCGCGGCTGGCTTTTCCGACGCCGCGGTGGGCAAGGCGATCGAGGCCGGCGTGGCGTTCCTGTGGAAGGCCCAGCAGGCGGACGGCAGTTGGGGGACGTTCCAGTGGAGCAGCCGGCAGTATCCGGTGGGCAAGACCGCCCTGGTGGCCTACGCCCTGCTGGAGAGCGGCATCCTGCCCAGTGATCCGCGGATGGGGAAGGCGCTGACGTACCTGGCGCGGACGAGCACGGACCTGACGTACGACCTGGCCTTCCGGGCGAACGCCTGGGCAGCGGCGATGCGCTACGAGCCGGGGAAGTTCCGCAACCTGCTCCGCCAGGATGCCCGGACACTGATGAACTCGGTGGCCCGGACGGGCGAGCACGCCGGCGGCTACACGTACTATTCGCGCAACCGCCCGACGCCCGACAGTGAGTATCCCACCTTCACGGGCAAGGCGCCCGATCAGTCGAACACGCAGTACGGCCTGCTGGGCGTGTGGGCCGGTCAGCGGTGGCTCCAGGAGGTGCCCGCGGAGTACTGGCGGCTGTCGCTGAAGTTCTGGCTGTCGTGTCAGAAGGCGGACGGGGGGTGGGGCTACAGCCCGAAAGCTCGCCCGGACTCGTACATGGCGATGACGCTGGCGGGCCTGGCGAGCGTATACGTCTGCAACGACAACATCGACGTGCAGAAGTTCGTGACGTGCGGGGGGAACACCGACGACCCGAGGATCAGCAAGGCCCTGGGATGGGTGGACGAGCACTGGGCCGAGGCGCTGGGCCTCAACAAGTGGTTCTACTACACGCTCTATGGCGTGGAACGCGTGGCGCTGGCGACGGGGTACAAGTACTTCGGCCAGCAGGACTGGTACAAGATGGGGGCCGCCGAGCTGCTGAGTCGGCAGGAGGCGGACGGCGCCTGGCGCCGAGGCGGCGGTGCGAGTTCGGGCGGGGAGCACTGCATGACGGCCTACGCGCTGCTGTTTCTGCTTCGGGGGCGCCGGCCCGTCGTCATCAACAAGCTCGAATTCCACGGCGACTGGAACAACCGCCCGCGCGACCTGGCGTATCTGACGCGCTGGCTGGGCGGGACGTTGGAGCGCGACGTCAGTTGGCAGATCATCAACCTCCGCGTACCGGTGGCGGAATGGCACGATGCGCCGATCCTGTACATTTCGGGGTCGAAGTCGCCGGAGTTCACGGCCGAGGAGCTCGACAAGCTGCGGACGTTCGTCTGGCAGGGCGGGACGCTGCTGAGCGTGACGGAGTGCAACGGTCGGGGCTTCAGCGACGGCATGCGGGCGGTGTACGCGAAGCTGTTCGGCGACGACAAGCTGACGCCGTGCACGGCGGAGCACGGCATCTACTCGGCGCACTACAAGACGGGCGGGTTCCCGCCGTTGGCGATCGTGAGCAACGGCGTCCGCCCACTGGCGGTGCACACCGATGAGGACCTGTCGAAGGCGTGGCAGCTCCAGCGCATCGCGCTCGACCGGCGCGCGTGGGAGGCGGCGGCGAACGCGGTGCTGTACATCACGGGCAAGACACTGCGGAACCGCGGCGTGACGGTCTGGCCGGAGGAGCCGGCGTTCCGGGCCGAGCGCGAGGTAACGATCGCGCGGCTGAAGCACGGCGCCAACTGCGACCCGGAGCCGCTGGCGTATGAGCGCTTCTCGCGGATGATGGGCGAGCAGACGCGGACGAAGGTGACGGTCCGCGGCCCGATGGCCATCGCCGAGCTGGGCCGCAGCGGCGCGAAGCTGGCGACGCTGACGGGCACGGAGGCGCTCGCGCTGACGGAGGACGAGGGCGACTCGCTGCGGATGTTCGTCGAGGACGGCGGGACGCTGCTGATCGACGCCGCGGGCGGGTCGGCCGCCTTCACCACCTCTGCCCGGCAGCTTCTGGCGAAGCTGTTCGGCGCGACGGCGCTTCGCACGCTGGACGAGAGCGCGAGCCTCTACCGGCTGAAAGGCTACGAGATCACGGACGTGGCGTTTCGGGGCGGCAAGCAGGCGCTGCGTGTGGGCCAGAGGGCGCGGCTGATGGCCGTGATGCTCGGAAGCCGGCCGGCGGTGCTCTTCAGCCCCGACGACATCACCGGCGGGCTCGTGGGGTACAACTCCTCGACGTGCAGCGGCTACGTGCCGCAGACGGCGTTCGAGCTGATGCGGAACATCGTGCTGACGGCCGGCGGGGGCTAGGGCGCGGCGGCGCCGTGCCGCCCGGGCACGGCGGGCCCGGCGCGCCGGGACCGGGCCGGCATCACGGAGGCGGGCGAGGCATGGAGCGGGAGTTCAAGCCGGACTTCGAGGCCGCCCGTCGCCGGTGGGGGGCCTTCTGGCGCGGGCGGCGTCACGCCGGCTCGGGCTTCTGCGGCCGGAAGAGAACGGCAAAGGCCTCGATGACGAGG
>CAZMDT010000426.1:0-2836 GCA_964564965.1 uncultured Planctomycetaceae bacterium
TCGCTCGACACGGACGCTGTGGTGGCGCGTACGCACGCCGACGGACTGATCAAGAGCGAGGAAATCTACAGCCCGTTCGACACGGAGAAGGTGCTGAACCGCCCGCCGGGGGTGGCGATCACCGACAAGTCGGGGGCGGCGGGCATCAAGCACTGGATCGAAACGTACTACAGGCTGAACGTGGCGAAGGACGACGCCCGGCTGCTGGAGCTTCGGGATCGGATCGAGGCGGAGTACGACGAGGGGCGCACCACGGCCATCAGCGACGATGAAATGCACGGCTGGTTCCACGAGGCCTTCGGCGACGTCCCGCTGGCCCCCGTGAAGGCCAGGCCGGGCACCCCGGGGGCCCGGAGCACGTAGAAGGCGGAGCGCTCTCAATTCCGCGACGTCCGCGATCGAGCCACTGGGCGACTTGAGAGCCAACGGAGTTCCGGGGCGCTGGAGCGAAGCACCGGCACCGTCGGCCCCGAACGAGATCCCTCCATGCTCTCTGCGGCTCTGTGGTGAGCGTCTGGTCTCCTCGTTGCTCGCGCGGTAGCATGCCACCGTGGCCAAGCTGCCGCGACGCCCCTGGGTGCACGTTCTGCTCGCCGCCGCGATC
This sequence comes from uncultured Planctomycetaceae bacterium, assembly GCA_964564965.1. GTDB lineage: Bacteria > Planctomycetota > Phycisphaerae > SM23-33 > SM23-33 > CAZMDT01. The sequence continues at coordinate 605 of CAZMDT010000426.1, forward strand.
CTCGCCGCGGTGGCGGCGGCATCTTTGCGGTTCGTGCATCCGGGCGGGCTGCGCGTTATCCGCCCGGGCAGGCTGTATCGCTGCTCGGCCCCGCCGCCGGCGGCGCTGCTCCGCCAGTGCGACGTCTCCATCGTCCTCGGCGCCTCGCCGGACGGCCCACGTGAGGAATTCCGCCGGGCCGCGGCGGCCGCCGGGGCACGCTTCGCCTACTTGCCCGTCGCCGGCGAGCACCCCACCGACGCCGAGATCGAGCAGTTCCTCCTGATGGTTCGTCGGCCGGGGGCGGTCCTGCTGTGCGGCGATGACCGGCGCGTCGCCCTGCTGGTCGCCGCTGCCCGCGTCGTCGATGACGGCTGGCCGGTTCGCAAAGCTCAGGCGGAGGCCGCCCGCGGCGCCCCGCCCACCCTCGCCTGGGACGCCGCGACCCGCAAGCGCCTCCGCGACCTGCGGCGCGACCGTCTGCTGTGGCAGACGAAGCTCGCCCTCCGCAGCATGCCGCCGGCGCGCCCGGCTCGCCCCGCGACCAGCCGCGAACGGGAGCCCGCCCCGCCGGGGTGAGCGGGCAGCAGGCGCCGGAGACCCCGCGCGCTGCCGCTTGCGCCCAGTTCGAGGTGCCAAAACCGCATGAAACCTCTCGCCCTCGCGTTGAGTCCAATGTGGAGGGTGGGTTTCTGCGCCGCCCGCGGTAGAATGGCCCGGCCGAGGCTCAGGGACGAGCCCCGCACGGCGAGGTGCATGCCATGACGACGCTTCAGCGTTACGAAGGCAGCGACCGGATCCTCCGCACGTTGAGGGCCCTTCAGAGCCGGCGATGGATGCTCCGCACGCTGACCGGCGCCCTGGCGGTGGGAACCGTCGCGCTGGGCTGCGTGCTCGCCGCGGCGGCCGCGGGGGGCTACTGGACCGACGGCCCGCCCCCGGTGCTCCGCTGGGTGCTGCGGATCGCGATCGCGGCGGCCATCGCGGCGGCGGCGGGCTGGTGCCTCGTGCGGGCGCTGCTGTGGCGCCAGAACACGGCGCAGACGGCCCGCTTCATCGAGCAGCAGCTCCCCGCCGCCCGCAACGACCTCATCAACTCCGTCCTGCTGGCCGAGGATTCCGACCAGCCCAGCCCGGTCCTCGTGGAGATGGTGATTCGCGAATCGGCCGCCCACGTCGCACGCCTCGACGTGGGTGAGAGCGTCTCCACGCGCCCGCTGCGATGGTGGGCGCTGGCGTTCGCGGCGGCGGTGGCGGCGGTATCGGCCTTCGCGATCGCTCAGCCGGGGCCGTTCCGGCACGGGCTGGCGGCGGTGCTCGGCGGGCGGCAGGCGGGCGGCAGAGGCGGCAGCGCCGACGTGGAGCCCGTCGGCCCGGTGCGGATCCGGGCGGTGGAGCCGGGCAACGTGGCGGTGTTCCCGGGCGAGCAGGTGGACGCGACGGCCGACGTCGAGAACGAGGCGATCGCGCGGCTCGCGGCCCGCCTCGCCGACGACAGCCAGCGCCAGGCCCGCGCCGTCGGGCGGCACGTGGAGCGCCTCGCCGCGGAGGTCCTCCTCCGCGACGACGAGCCGCTGGCGATGACCCCCGGGCACATCGACCCGCAGGCCGGGCGGGTGCTGTTCACCTGCCGGCTGGCGCGCCGGGCGGCCGCCTCGCTCGACTACGCGGTCCAGGTCGCGGGCGCCCGCGACCCCCGCGCCGCCACCGACTTCTACACGGTGCACGTCGTGCGCATCGCCGCCGTCGGGCTGGAGCTGGATTACCCCGAATACACCGGCATGCCGCTGAAGAAGCTCCCGGAGGCCGACGAGGCGGCGCGGAGTCTTGAGGTGCCGCAGGGCACGCGGGTTCGGCTGTCGGTCCGGCTGTCAGCGGCGGTTCAGAAGGCCGGCCCGGCGGCGGCGATCCTTCGCGTGGACGGCCAGCCGCCGGTCCTGATGACCCCGGCGGACGGGGGCGCGCTGTTCCTCGGCGAACTGGCTGTGAAGCAGACGGGACGCTACCGCCTGGAGGTGCAGGACGCCGCCGGGGCCGTGCGCCTCGCCGCGCCCGGCGAGGACGCCTGGTACGCCGTCCGCGCCGTGCCCGACGAGGCGCCCACAATCAAGTTCGTCGTGCCCAATCGCGACGTGTCCGTCGCCCCCGGCGGCACGCTGGGCATGCGCATCCGCGTGTCCGACGACTACGGCCTGTCCTCGGCCATTGTCTACGCCGGCCGCGAGGGCGAAGACCCCCGCCCCGTCTACAACT
>CAZMDT010000427.1:0-2834 GCA_964564965.1 uncultured Planctomycetaceae bacterium
GCGCGACGCGCTGCTGCTGGTCGACTGCGTCACGAGCCTGGCCGGTGCGCCCGTCGAGGTCGACGCCTGGGGCATCGACGCAGCCTACAGCGGCACGCAGAAGTGCCTCTCGTGTCCGCCGGGCCTGGCGCCGGTGACGTTCAGCCCCGCCGCCGAGGGGGCAATCGCCGCCCGCGGGACGCCGGTGCAGAGCTGGTATCTCGACATGACGCTCGTGCGGAAGTACTGGGGCTCGGAGCGGCTGTATCACCACACGGCCCCGGTGAACATGAACTACGCGCTGCACGAGGCGCTGCGGATCGTGCTGGAGGAAGGCCTGGCGGCGCGGTGGCGGCGGCACGCGGAGGCTCACCGGGCGCTCAAGAGCGGCCTGGAGGCGATGGGCCTGCGGTACCTCGCGGACGGCGACCACCTGCTGCCGATGCTGAACGCCGTGGCGGCGCCGGAGGGGGCCGACGAGGCGGCCGTTCGCAGGCGTCTGCTGGAGGAGCACGCCATCGAGATCGGCGGGGGGCTGGGGGCGTACAAGGGCAGGGCGTGGCGGATCGGGCTGATGGGCGAGAGCGCCACGCCGGGCCACGTCGAGGCGCTGCTTTCGGCGCTGAAGGAGTCCCTGTGATCACGGGCATTGCTCACGTGTGCCTGGGCGTGAAGGACCTGGGCCGGTCCGAGGCGTTCTACCGCGACGTGATGGGGCTGGCCCCCGCGTTCGACTTCGTCAATGACGAGGGGCGCCGGTTCGGGCTGTACGTTCACGTCGGCGGGCGGAACTTCATCGAGCTGTTCGAGGGCGAGGTGTGCGGCCCGGTCGAAGGCCAGGCCTACCGGCACACCTGTGTCGAGGTGGACGACATCGCGGCGACGGTCGCGGAACTCCGCTCCCGCGGCGCTGAGGTGACCGATCCCGCCCTCGGCAGCGACAGGAGCTGGCAGGCGTGGGTCGCGGACCCGGACGGCAACCGCATCGAGCTGCACCAATACACGCCGCAGAGCCGGCAGGGGCCGTCGTTGCGCTAGCGGCCGGCCCGCGAGCCGCGACGCGACCGTGGCGGCGCGGGCGCCTCAGTCCTGCGGGACAGCCGCCAGGCGCTCGATGTCGGCCTCGACCATGATCTCCACCAGCCGGTCGAACGTCACCGTCGGCTCCCAGCCCAGCTCCCGCCGGGCCTTCGTGGCGTCGGCCAGCAGCACGTGCACCTCGGCCGGGCGGAACAGCCCCTCGTCCAGCGTCACGTGGTCCTCCCAATCCAGCCCCGCCGTCTCGAACGCCTTCCGGACGAACTCGCGGACGCTGTGCGTCTGCCCGGTGCCGACGACGTAGTCGTCGGGGGCGTCCTGCTGGAGCATGAGCCACATCGCCCGAACGTAGTCGGGGGCGTAGCCCCAGTCGCGCCGCGCGTGGAGGTTGCCGAGGGTGAGGGTGCGGTCGAGCCCGAGCTTGATCCGCGCCACGCCCGAGGTGATCTTGCGCGTTACGAACTCGAAGCCGCGCCGCTCGGACTCGTGGTTGAAGAGCATGCCGCTGCACGCGAACAGGCCGTAGGCCTCGCGGTAGTTCCGCGTGAGGTGGAAGCCCGCCACCTTCGAGATGCCGTACGGCGATCGCGGATGGAACCGCGTCCGCTCGTTCTGGGGCGACTCCTCGGCGGCGCCGAACATCTCGCTGGAGCCGGCGAAGTAGAGCCGGCACGCCGACGCCTTGCTGCGGATCGCCGACAGCAGGTGGTGCGTGCCCTGGACGTTCGTCTGCATGGTGGAGAACTCGTCCTCGAACGAGTAGCTGACGAAGCTCTGGGCGGCGAGGTGGTAGCACTCCTCGGGCTGCACCCGCTCGACGACGTTGAACAGGCTCGCGTAGCTCTCGAGCGTCCCGGCGTGCAGCTCGAGCCGGTCGAGCAGGTGCCCGATCCGCCACAGCCGGTGCGCCGGGTCCTCGAAGGCCACCCGGCGCACGATGCCGTGCACCTCGTAGCCCTTCTCCAGCAGCAGCTCGGCCAGCCACGAGCCGTCCTGCCCCGTGATGCCGGTGATCAGTGCTTTCTTCATCCGGTGCAGGATAGGCCCCCCGGCGGCCGGGGGCAAGGGCATCGCGGCGTTGCCGACGCCCCCCCGGCCGTCTAGGATATTCTGGAACCCCGGCCCGCCCACGGGCGTCAAACCCATTGACGGAAAACCGGCGCACCCACTGGGAGATACGGCGATGAGAAGGACGAGTCAGATTCTGGCGGCCCTGTTGGCGGTGGCGTTCGTGTCGGCGGCGGCGCTGGCGGATGGGTACATCGTGCCGATCCACCCGATCCGTCCACCGTACCCGATGCCCCGCCCGATCCCGTTCCGCGGCTCCTGGGCGGTCAGGAAGCACCACGTGAGCATCCGCGTGCGCGACCAGGTGGCCTCGGTCAGCATCGACCAGGAGTTCATCAACACCGGGCAGGTGGACATGGAGGTGGAATACCACTTCCCCGTGCCGCCGAACGCCGCCATCGACTCCATGACGCTGCTGGTCAACGGCAAGGAGATGACGGCCACCCTCATGAAGGCCGAGGAGGCCCGCAAGATATACGAGGACACCGTCCGCCGGCTGAAGGACCCGGCCCTGCTGGAGTACGCCGGCTTCGGGCTCTACAAGACGAGCGCCTTCCCGCTCCAGAAGGGCAAGCCCGCCCGCGTGGTGGTCACCTACAAGGACGTCTGCCGGAAGGACCGCGACCAGGTCGAGGTGTGGTATCCCCTCAACACCGAGAAGTTCAGCAGCAAGCCCATCGAGTCGGTGGAGGTGTCGGTGGACATCAAGAGCAAGGCGGACATCACGGCCGTCTACTCCCCGACGCACG
>CAZMDT010000428.1:0-2812 GCA_964564965.1 uncultured Planctomycetaceae bacterium
AGATTGACCGGAATGCCTCGTGACGCCAGGTACTCCTTCATCTGCCGGATCGTGAACGTCCCGTAGTGGGCGATGGAGGCCACGAGGACGGCGTCGGCGTGCCCGTCGCGAATGGCCTCGGCCAGATGCGCCAGCGCGCCCGCACCCCCGGAGGCGATCACCGGCACGTCGACGGCGTCGGCGATGGCCCGCGTCATGGGGATGTCGTAGCCGGCCTGCGCGCCGTCGGCGTCCATGCTGGTCGGCAGCAGCGTCCCGGCCCCGAGCGCCGCCGCCTGCTTCGCCCACTCAACCGCGTCGAGGCCCGCGCCCTCGCGCCCGCCCTTGACCATCACCTCGAAGCCCGACGGCAGCGCGTCCGACTGGCGCGTGTCGATCGCTACGGTGATCCGCTCACTGCCGAACGCCTCCGCCGCCTCGTGGACGAGGCCCGGCCTCCTGACGGCCGCCGTGTTGACCGACACCTTGCTTGCCCCGGCGTCCAGCAGCCGCTGCATGTCATCCGTCGAGGCGATCCCGCCGCCGACGGTCAGCGGGCAGTCGCCGATGGCGCCGACGGTGCGTCTGACGGCCTCGATGAAAGTCTTCCGGCCCTCGACGGTTGCGGTGATGTCGAGGAACACCAGCTCGTCGGCGCCGGCCTCGGCGTAGGCAGCCCCGGCCTCGGCGGGGTCGCCCAGCTCCTTGATGTCAACGAAGTGCACGCCCTTGACCAGCCGCCCGTCGCGAGTGTCAAGGCACGGAATGATTCGCCGGTAGTCCGTGGCCGTCCCTTTCCATGTCGGGTTCGCCGCCCCGGCGGGGGCAGGCGGCCAGAGACTACCGGGCGGCGGCGGCAATGTCAACGCGGCCGGGACCCGCTTGGCCGGACGCGGCGGGGAAAAGCTCTTGCATCCGGTGAAAAAGAGGCAATAAGGTGACGTCTGCATGCGTTCGGCCGCGGTAGTGGGCTTGGTGCAGGCCCCGGTCTGCGCCGCCGACAGGACAGGGGAAGGAAAATGAAAGGTCATTTCAGGTACGTCGCGTCCGTGCTGGCGATTCTCGCGGCGGGATGGGCGGTGGCGGCCGAAGACGAGGGCGACCAGGCCCCGGCGGACCAGCCTGCCGCACAGGAGGCGGCGCCGGCCACGTCGGTGAAGCCTGTCGCCCCGCCCGCTGAGCTGGTGGCGCAGATCACCCAGGACGTCCAGAGCGACCCGGATCGTGCCCGGAAGCTCTTCGAGGCCTCGCAGGCGCTTGGCGACGAGCCGGCCCTGGCGGTCGGCATGCTGGAGAAGTCGGTGGAGTTCGGGCTCAAGGCCCCGCGCCGCGAGGAGGATTTCCAGCAGGTCGAGCGGACGATCGCGCTGCTGATGGAGAAGGCGCCCGACCGGCGGGGCGTGTATCGCCAGTGGCGGATCGAGCTCTATCGGCGCTGGGTCCGGGCGAGCGAGGAGCCGCAGAAGGCTCGCCTCGCCGTCCGCCTGACGCGAATGCTCCTCAGCGAGGGGTACCACCAGGAAAGCCGGGAGCATTGGGCGGAGGCGCTCGGAGCCTATCGCGAGGCGCTCGCTCTCGCCTCGGCCTTCAAGGTCCGCGAGCAGCCCGAGATCGCCAAGGCCTACCAGCGGGCCAGCCACTTCGCCAAGGCCCAGGCTCGGGCGGAAGGCTACGAGAAGATTCTCAAGGACCAGCCCGCCAACACCAATGTCCGCATGGAGTTGGTGAAGACGCTCGTGGTCGACCTCGACAGCCCCGAGCGGGCGAAGGCCTACCTGAACGACGAGCTGGGCCCGGTGTGGCGAACCTACGTGCCGCTGGCCGCCGAGCCGATCCAACAGCTCCAGGAGGGCCCCTGCAAGGAGCTGGGCGACTGGTACTACAAGGAGCTGGCGAAGAGCGCGGTGGTCTACTCCCGAGCGGCGATGTGCGCACGCGCCAAGGCGTACTACGAGCGATACCTGTCGCTGCACAACGCGCAGGACGTGGCCGGCGTGGCCGTCAAGATCGCCTTGGCCGAGGTGGACAAGCAACTCGCCGAGCTGGGGGTGGAGCGGATCCGGATCCGCGAGCCCGAGCGCCCGCAGCCGCCGACCGTGGCCAGCCAGCAGAACCAGCAGGGGCAAGGCGACAACAAGTCCAGCTCCGACAACAGCCGGCGGTACTACGAGGACCGGGCGAGGCGGATGATCGACTACTGGCGCCATCGGCGGTAGCCAAGTGGTAGCAGGCAGGGGAAGGGGAAGCTCCACCGGAGCCACGGGGGCAAGCCTGTTCTTCCGGCGTGCGCCCGCATCTGCGCGCGGCCCGGCGGTGCGCGGGCCGTTTCGAACGGAAATCCGCACAGGACCTCGGCGGCCGGGAGCCAAGGGGCGCAGGCGCGTGCCGAGAGGCTGAGGCCCTAAAGCCCTCCCAGAAAAGGTGTTACAGTCTCAGAGCCGCGCGCCACGGGGGTCGGGCGGATCGCCCCATCCGCGTCCAGTTCGCAGGGCTTCTCTCGCTCGCTGGGGCGCCAGCTCAGCTCCTCGCGGAATCTGTCCGGTTCCTGCGCGCTGAGGATTCACTCACGCGGCCGGCGCATGCAAAGGCCCCGCCGCAGGCGCGGGGCCTTCGCGTGTATCGCAAACAGTGTTGCCGTCTTGGCCGGGCCTTGCGGCCCGGCTGTCCGCCTTTGCCGAGGCTTTGGCGGACGAGGCTGTGCTGACCATCGCCGGAGAGATCGCTCTCCAAGGGCGGGGGTTGCCGACGAATCGGTTCCCGCCCACCGGCGTCTAGATTATCCTCTAGAAAGGAGGTGATCCAGCCGCAGGTTCCCCTACGGCTACCTTGTTAC
>CAZMDT010000429.1:0-1537 GCA_964564965.1 uncultured Planctomycetaceae bacterium
TACGTAGACGCTGAGCCGGCGCGCGATCATCGGCCGTCGCCCATGCCGGCGGTGCTGAAGATGGCGGCGCTGATGGCGGGGTTCGACCCGGCCGAGGTCGATGTCGCGGCCGCGGCGGCGCGCCTGCGCTGCCCGCTCCAGCTCGTGCACGGCGTGCTCGACCCGATCGTGCCGTTCACGCACAGCCGGGCGATCTTCCGCGCCGCCCGCGAGCCGAAGCACCTGCGTCTGATTCCCTGCCTCGAACACGTCGGCATTCTCCTCGTCGGGAAGCGTTGGCTGGCCCAAACCGTCGCCGCGATGGGCCGGACGCCCGCGCCCCCGGGCGCCGCGCCGGAGGATGCCGCATGAAGCGCACCGCCCTTTGCCTGCTGCTGCTGGCCGCCGGATGCACGCAGGAGGCCCGCGTCCACGAGATGCTCGAGCACAGCACCGCCCCCGGCCGCGCGAAGCTCGCACTCCTCGGGCCGACCGACGACCTCATCCGCAGCGGCCGCTTCGACCGGCACCTCCCCATCCCCGCCACCGACGGCGCCACGATCGACGTGTGGCTCATCCGCAGTTCATCGCCGTGTCGTCGGCCGGGCACGCGTCGATCCTCCTGCTCGGGAGCGACTGGATGGCTGACCAGCTCGAGCGCCTGGCCCGCGGCACGCCGTAATCAAGCGCCAGGCCTCAGCGAGCCGCGACCGTGAGGGAGCGGGAACACACCTCAGGCGTCACTGCCACCTGACATACTGCTCGGCCGTAGTGAGGGAGGCAGGGCTGTTGATGTACCGCGTGCTCCCGTGCCGGGTCCAGACCTTCCGCCGGTACGCGAAGCCGCGTGCCTTGAGCGCACGCGTGGCGTAGGCCTTGAAGTCGGTCATCACGCGCTCCGGGGGCGTGCCGTCGGTTCGCACGAGCACGTGGACATGGTTGGTGCGGCAGTTCAGCGCGATGAGTTGCCAGTCCCGGTGTCGGCAGACCCCCTGGACCGCCTCCTCGACGATGCGGCGTTCCTCGTCTCCGAGGATGACGGCCGCCCCACCTGTACGCTTCTCGCAGGCGATGCGTGCGGCCGCATTCGCCGGGTGCGCCTCCATGCCGGGGCCGGCGTTGTGCCGGTCGACCCAACCGCGTCTGTCCCCCTGCGGCCAGGTCCCGTACGTGGTCCAGGTGAGAAGGTATGCCAACGCCTCCGACATGAGAGAATGGTAGATCAGGACGGCGGGACAGGCAAGGAGACGGCCGTCCACTGCGGACGTGTGTTCCCGCTCCCTTACGGTCGCGGCTCGTCGGGGCCTTCCGCGCCGTCACGGCTTGCCCCGAGTGTGTTCCCGCTCCCTTACGGTCGCGGCTCGTTGGGCCCTTCCGCGCCGTCACGGTTTGCCCCGAGTGTGTTCCCGCTCCCTTACGGTCGCGGCTCGTTGGGGCGTGCGTTCCGTCACGGTCGCGGCTCGTTGGGGCCTTCGGCTCCCTTACGGTCGCGGCTCGTTGGGCCCTTCCGCGCCGTCACGGCTTGCCCCGAGTGTGTTCCCGCTCCCTTACGGTCGCG
>CAZMDT010000429.1:1637-2812 GCA_964564965.1 uncultured Planctomycetaceae bacterium
GCTCGTTGGGACCTCCCGGGCCGGGGCATCTTGCCTCCGCCGCCCGGCGGGCATATCATCCGCCCGTGCCCGCAGCGCCCGCACAGCCCGAGACGATCGCCGTGGTGGACTTCGGCAGCCAGTACGCGCAGCTCATCGCGCGTCGGATCCGCGAGGCGGGCGTCTACAGCGTGCTCGCCCGGCCGAACGTGGCGCCCGAGGAACTGGGCGATCTGAACCTCAGGGGTTTGGTCTTCACGGGCGGCCCGGCCAGCGTCTACGAGCCCGGCGCCCCCGCCTGCCGCCGGGAGATCCTGGACCTCGGCGTGCCCGTCCTCGGCATCTGCTACGGCATGCAGCTCGCCTGCCGGATGCTCGGGGCGGAGATCGACAGCGCCCCCTCGCGCGAGTACGGGCGGACGGCGCTGACCGTCGCCGAGCCCGACGTCCTGCTCCGCAACGTCCCGGCGGAGACCACCGTCTGGATGAGCCACGGCGACCAGGTGAACGCCCTGCCGGCAGACTTCGAGGCGCTGGCGGCCACGCCGAACTGCCCGGTGGCGGCCGTCCGCCACAGGAGCAGGGCCTTCTACGGCGTCCAGTTCCACCCGGAGGTCACCCACACGCCGCACGGGCGGGAGATTTTCGTGAACTTCCTGTACGACGTGTGCGGGTGCCGGGGCGACTGGAAGATGGGCTCGTTCGTGGAGACGGCCGTCGCCGCCGTGCGCGAGCGCGTCGGCCCGGACGAGCGGGTCATCTGCGGCCTGTCGGGCGGCGTGGATTCCTCGGTCGTGGCGGCCCTGCTGCACCGGGCCATCGGCGGCCGCCTGAAGTGCATCCTCGTCGACAACGGCCTCATGCGGATGAACGAGGTCGCCCTCGTCCACCGGACCTTCTCCGAGCACTTCCACGTGGACCTCACCGTCGTGCCGGCGGCCGATGAGTTCCTCCGCAAGCTCGCCGGCGTCACCGACCCGCAGGAGAAGCGGCGGATCATCGGGCACACGTTCATCGAGGCGTTCAAGTCAGCGGCGGCCACCATCCCCAACGCCCGCTACCTCGCCCAGGGCACGCTCTACCCGGACGTGATCGAGTCCGGGCATTCGCTGGCCGGGCAGGCGGCGAACATCAAGCTGCACCACAACGTCGGCGGCCTGCCGGCGGAGCTGGGCTTCGAGCTTATCGAGCCGCTG
>CAZMDT010000430.1:0-2806 GCA_964564965.1 uncultured Planctomycetaceae bacterium
GGCGTAGGTGCCGCCGGTGCCGTAGGTGAGTTCGAGGCCGCCGCTGACGGCCGGGTGGGCGAGCTATCGGCGGGACTTCTCCGTCGGCGGTAGCCCCAAGTGGGCCATCACCTGCTGGAGGTCCGACCACACCTTGGCGCGGTTCTCCTGCGAGTACTGCCGCAGCAGGAACGCCGGGTGGTAGGTCGGCATGGCGGCCGTCTCGGCCAGCCGGTCGCTCAGCAGCGGCAGCGACTGCCACTGCCCCCGCATCCGCGTGATGCCCACCCGCGTGTTGAGCAGGTTCTGCGTGGCGGGGTTGCCCAGCGTGACGACGACCTTCGGCTGGATGATCTCGAGCTGGCGGACGAGGTAGTCCCAGCAGGCGGCGATCTCGTCGGGCGCGGGGGCGCGGTTGCCCGGGGGGCGGCACTTGACGATGTTGCAGATGAACACGTCCTCGCGCCGCAGCCCCATGGCGTGGATCATCTTGGTGAGCAGCTCGCCGGCACGCCCGACGAAGGGCCGGCCCTGACGGTCCTCTTCCTGGCCGGGCCCCTCGCCGACAAACACGAGGTCGGCATCGGGGTCGCCCTCGCCGAAGACGGTGTGGGTTCGGCCCTCGGACAGCCGGCAGCGCGTGCAGCCCTTGACCTCGCCGTCGTCGATGGCCACCAGGGCGGCCGCCTTCTGCTCGCGCGACATGCCGGGGCCTCCATCGGGCGGCGGGTTGCCTTCCGGCAGGGGGCTCCTCGCCGCGGGGATCAGCCCCCCGCTGAGCGCCGCCTCGCTGGCCAGCAGTTGCCGGGCCGTGTGGATCAGATTCCGAGGGTCGTCGGCTGGCATCGCACGGGCGATTCTACTCAAGCGGGCGGGGGTGGCAAAGGCAAAACGGCCGAGGGAGGGCGGGGGGCTCTTGGGGGCCTTCGGGAAGCCGCCCCGGCGGATGGGGGCCGGACAGAATTGCCCTCTCCTCCTATTTTATCTATCTTATCAAGTTCCCTCAAGTTCTCAAGGGGGCCGGTCCGATTCTACCCATGTTATGCAGCTTATCCACTTTAACAGGCCCGTCAGGTCGGTAGCGGCACGTCAGCAGGGCGGGTTGGGCTCAGCCGGGACGGACGCCCGGGCAATTGATCGTCGCTGAGCGGGCACGGAAGGCCCGATCGGCGGCCAGGACCAGGGACGACCGAACGATGAAAGTCGCCGACGCATTCAAAGAGTACGTTGCCCACCTGTTCGGGGGTCGCCGGGCGGAGGCCCGGGAGCTGATCGCGCGGGCGCACGACCGCGGCATCGGTGCGGCCAAGCTGATCCAGAAGCTGATCTGGCCGGCCATGGTGCAGGTGGAAAAGCTGTATCGGGGGAACCACATCTCGCAGATACAGGAGCAGATGGCGACGCGGATCAACCGGATGATCGCGGACCAGCTTCACGCGTTGCTTGCCCGCCGGCCGAAGACGGGCCAGCGGATGGTCGTGGCCTGCGGCGAGGGCGAATCAGAGGAGCTGGGGGCGCAGATGCTGGCGGACCTGTTCGAGGCGAAGGGCTGGACGGTATGGTTCCTCGGCGCGGGGGTGCCGAACGACGAGATTCTGCAATTCATCGGGAAGGTGACGCCGGACATTCTGCTGGTCTACGGGACACGGCCGGCGGGGGTCCCGGGGGTGCGGAAGCTGATCGACCTCATCCGCGGGGTGGGCGTGTGCGAGGAGATGCAGATTCTGGTGGCGGGGGGGGTGTTCAACCGGGCCGAGGGCCTGGCGGAAGAAATCCGGGCCGACCTGTTCGCCCCGGACAGCGAGCAGGCGCTGACGATCGTTGAGGAGCACCCGGTGCGGGTGCCTAAGCCGGACGTCCCGGAGCCTGGGCGGCGGCGCAAGCGGCGGCGCAAGCCGGCGGAGCGGGCGGCGATTCGGCGGGCGAAGGCGGCGTTGGAGGCCTGAAACGGACGATCCGGCGGACGGAGCCGCCGATGCGGATCTGGCCGCGGCGCTCACGGCAGGGGCGCCGCGGCCACTTCTCCATTCATTCCCCCGCCCAGCGGGGATTCCGCCAAGCTACCACGGGGATCCTCCGGACAATTGCGTTTGACGCCAGCTTCCGCCTCTGCTACCGTCCGCAATCGACCGCCCGATGGTGGGGTTGGCGGACGACTCTTCTCCGGGCGGGAACCTCTCTATCGGGCGTTTCAGCAGGGGTGTGGTGTTGAAGAAAAGGAAAAGTCGGGCGCGCAAGCCAGCGCCGAAGCCGCCTGAGGCGAGCCGGGCCAGGAAGGCCCTGAACACCGCCTTGCCCGTGCTCGCCGTCGTGGTTCTCGCCCTCGTCGCCTACCTCGTCTTCTTCCCAAACAAGCCCTCGATCTCCCCGCCGGCAGCCAATGCGAGCAACTTCACCGCGCCCACCGTCACGCGTAAGGCGGCCTCGCTCGACGAACTGCTGAGGATGTCGTCCGAGCAGCTTGCCGACGTGGACGTCGCCGAGATGAACCTGCTCTGTGCCACGGGCCTGCCCGGCGCGGAGAACCTCGACATCGACCAGCGCCTGGCCACGCTCGACCGCTGGGCCGCGCGGGTCAAACACGAAACCGACCGCCACCTCTACCGGTTCGCCCAGAACCCCGGCAACTACGAGAACTCCGAAGGCTACTTCCGCATGCTCATGTTGGTCACGGTCCTCCAGCAGGATTTCGGGATCCACTACAACAAGGAGCGCATCCGCGACGTGGACTTCCGCCGTTCGCAGGACCTGTTCATCCACGGGATGATCGGCGACGACAACGGCGGAACCTGCGTGTCCATGCCCGCGATGTACACTGCCGTCGCCC
>CAZMDT010000431.1:0-2803 GCA_964564965.1 uncultured Planctomycetaceae bacterium
CGGCCGCGAGCTGCCCCTTGCCCCCGTCGATCAGGATCACGTCGGGGAACAGCTCCTGGTCCATCCCGGCGAACCGGTACCGCCGCCAGACCACCTCGCGGATACTGGCGAAGTCGTCGTTGCCCTCGTTCGACTTGATGCGGTACCGGCGGTAGGCGCTCTTGAACGGGCGCCCGTCGATGAAGCACACCATCGCCCCGCACGACTCCCCGCCGTGCAGGTGGGCGATGTCGATGCCCTCGATGGTCCGCGGCGCCGAGGGCATGCCCAGCACCTCCGCCAGGCGGGTGAGCCCCTCGGTGGGATCGACGAAGAACGCCTCCGGCTGCGCGTGCTCGCGCACCAGCCCGCGCCGCTGAAGGCTCTCGAGCGCCTGCATCTCGTCGCGCAGGATGGCCGCACGCTCGAACTGGAGCTTCTCGGCCGCCGCCTTCATCTGCCACGCCAGCTCGCCGCGAAGCTGCGAGCCCTTCGACTCCAGAAACTGCCTCAGGTGCCGGATCTGCCGCCCGTAATCCTCCTTCGACACCTGCGCCGCGCACGGGGCCGTGCACTGCTTGATGCTGTGAAGGATGCACGGCCGGAAGCCCAGCCGCCCCGTCGCCGCCGGGTCGCCCTCGGCGAGGTCCAGCCTGCACGTGCGGAACTTGAACACGCGCTGCATGAGCGGCATGGCCGCCCGCAGGTCGGCCGGCGAAACGAACGGGCCGTACAGCTTCGCCCCCGCGGCCTTCGGCTCCCGCGTGATGCTCACCGGCGGGAAGTCCACGTCCGTGGCGATCTGGAGATACGGGAAGGTCTTGTCGTCCTTGAGCCGCTCGTTGAACCGTGGCTGGATGTCCTTGATCAGCCGGTTCTCGCGCAGCAGCGCATCCACCTCGCTGTCGCACTCCAGCCAGTCGATGTCGACCACGAGGTCGTCGATCATCCGCCGGATGTCCGGCCCGCGCGTGGCGGCGAGGTCGGCGGACGGCTGGAAGTAGCTCGCCACGCGGGGGCGCAGGCTCTTCGCCTTGCCCACGTACAGCGCCGCGCCGGCGGAATCCTTGAACAGGTACACGCCGGGCGAGGTGGGCACGTCGGCAAGCCTGCCCCTCAGCGCTTCCAGGATGGCCTGGCGGTCCCTCGCCAGGTTAGGTGCATTATAGGCGAACGCCCCCCGGGCGGTTCAAGCCGGCGCCCGCCGCCGGGCTTGCCGCTGGATTGCGCCCCGCCGGCTGCGTAGAATTCCGTGTCTCTCCGGCGCGGTGCCCGCGCCGGTCCCGCCACGGGGTGTCCGGATGCTGAGACAGCGAAAAGTCCGCTTCATCGAGCCCGGCGGTCGGCCGGGCCGGCCGTTCAACGAATGGCTCGGCCGCTGGCCGCTGCTCGGCCCCATCACGCTCGCCACGATCCTCCACGAGCGGGGCTACGACGCGGCCGTCTACAACGAGAACGCCTCCGGGCCGCTCGAGGACAACGCCGAGGGCTACGCCGACATCTGCTCCGCCGACGTGGTGGGCATCAGCGTCATGACGTCCACCGCCTGCCGGGGCTATGCCATCGCCCGGCGCCTCCGCCGCGACGCGCCCGGCGTCCGGATCGTCTTCGGAGGCGTGCACGCCACGTTCCGACCGGAGGAGGCCCTCGCCTATGCCGACATCGTCGTCTGCGGCGAGGGCGAGACCGTCATCGAACCGATCGCCCGCGGCGACATCGATTCCGGCATCGTCCGCGCCCAGCCCCTCGCCGATCTCGACGAGCTGCCGACGCTGAACCACTTCCTGATGCGCGACTTCGACCGCCTCCTCGCCCGCTCGCGCCATCGCCGCTTCTACGAGCTGCCCGTGATGACCTCCCGCGGCTGCCCGCACGGATGCACCTACTGCTCCGTCACGCCCATGTTCGGGCGGAAGGTCCGCCGACAGTCCGTCGCGAAGGTCCACGCCGACGTCTCCCGCCATGCCGAGCAGGGGTTCCGCTCGCTGTTCTTCTACGACGACAACCTGACGGCCGACCGGGAGTGGGCCAAGGCGCTGCTCGAACGGCTGAGGCCCATGCGCCTCCAGTTCAGCGCCCAGGCCCGCGTCGACCTGCACTGGAAGGACGGGCACCGACGCGAGCGCGACGACGACATGCTGCGCGCCATGCGCCGGGCCGGCTGCGGGCTGCTCTACATCGGCTACGAGACCATCGACGACGACACCGCACGCCAGTGGCACAAGGGCTATCGCGGCGACCAGGCCCTCGTGACGCGGCTCCAGGAGGACACGCGCATCCTCCACGACCACGGCGTGTGGATTCACGCGATGTTCGTGATGGGCCCGCAGCACACGGCCCGCACGGCCGACCAGATCGTTGACTTCGCCCGGCGATGCCAGATCGAGACCTTGCAGATCAGCATCCTCACGCCGTTTCCGGGCACGGCCCTGTTCGAGGAAATGCGACCGCATCTGCTTCTGGACGACTTCCCGACCGACTGGGAGTATTACGACGCGACGCACTGCGTCTATTCGCACGGGCGGCTGGGTATCGAGGGCACGCAGCGCGCGGTGCTGGACGCCCACCGGCGGTTCTACCGCACGGCCGGGTGGAGCGGACGCAGCCTGCGCCACGTCGCCAGACGGCGCATGTCCACCGTCGACAAGCTGCTCGACATCTGGCGGGGCATCAAGGTGGCCCGGCGCACCATGAGCGGCTGGCGCCGCGATACCGAGGCCTTCCTCCAGTTGGTCCGCGACCGCACGTCCTCCCGAGAGAAAGGGGTCAGAGAGAAAGGGGTCAGGAACCTTTGTGTAGATTCTGATTGATCTCGGGCGTTCTT
>CAZMDT010000432.1:0-1336 GCA_964564965.1 uncultured Planctomycetaceae bacterium
CGCCGGGCGCGCGCGTTCACGTTGATCGAACTGTTGGTGGTCATGGCGATCACCGCCCTGCTGGTGACCATCCTCATGCCCTCGCTGAACCGCGCGAAGGAACTGGCCCGCCGCGGCGTGTGCGCCTCGAACCTGCACAACCTCGGCCTGGTGGCCATGCAGTTCGCCACGGAGCACGACGCCATCTTTCCGGGCTGCTACCGGCGCGAGCAGTGGTGGCGCCCGGCGTATCCGCACTGCATCCGCCTGAAGGACGCCCGCGGCGGCGCGGCCGCCGGGTACCCGTTCACCACGCGCATCTGGAGCAGCAGCTACACCGTGACCGAATTCGAGGAAACGCCGACGGACACGGTGGACGGCCCGGTGTGGCAGCACTATGGCACGAGCATCGAGACGTGGGAGCGCTACGACCTGAACGTCGATGTACTCCGCTGCCCGAGCACGTCGGCCGACCTCAAGTACGAGAACTCGCCCGAGGGCTACGGGCGCCTCGCCATGACCTACGCCTACATCGGCACGCTGTACCACGTGCCGGGGCGGGGTAACGGCGACGGCGACCGCTACGCCTGGGACGAGCCGGACTCGCCGGTGCCCTTCCCGGCCGAAAGCCAGAACGACTCCGACCTCGACCGCCGCGTCCTCGCCGTCGACCTGATCACGGGAACATCGTGGAACCATCTCAACGACACGCACGCCGAACTCCCCGGCTGGCAGGGCATGCTGTGGGGCGACGGGCGCGTCGAGGCCCACCCCGACGGGCACTATGCCGACCCGCTCGACGACATCGACGTCTCCTACACCGCCTTCCAGAGCCCGAACTACTACTGGTGGTGACCGGCGGCCCGTTGCGCACGTCCTTTGCGTAAGCCCCTCTCCTGCCCATAGAATAGGGGTTGGGGGCCGTCTGCGGCCCCGGCGGGATGCGTACCATGGCGCAACAACGCGGACACCCGGCCGCGGGGCGGGCAGCCATCGCCGCGGCGGGGGGACTTGCGGCACTTGTCCTGGTGGTCGTCTGCTGCCCGGCTGGGGCGGCCGAGCAGGCGCCCCACGCCGCGCAGGCGAGCTCGCGCCCTGCCGAAGCCACCCGGCCCGTCACGCGGCCCACCAGCCGGCCGGCGAGGTGGACCCCGCCTGTGTTCGAGGAGCGCATCGAGGAGCGGGAGCGGATGGTCCGCACCATCCGCCATTACCGCCTCTACGACGAGGCCGTGCTTAAGGCCATGCTCGCCGTCCCACGGCACGAGTTCGTCCCTGAGGACCTCCGACATCGTGCGTACGACGACGGGCCGCTGCCCATCGGGGTCTCGGTCGAGGAGTTCAAGGACCTCGGCGG
>CAZMDT010000432.1:1346-2799 GCA_964564965.1 uncultured Planctomycetaceae bacterium
CGGATACGGGCAGACCCTCTCGCAGCCGTATATGGTGGCCGAAATGACCCGCCAGCTTCAGCTCAAGGCGGACTCGAAGGTGCTAGAGATCGGCACGGGGTCGGGCTACCAGGCCGCCGTGCTCACGCAGTTCACGCCGCACGTGTACACCATGGAAATCGTCAAGCCGCTGGCCGAGGCCGCGGAGAAGCGGCTCAAGCGGCTCGGCTACACGGCCGTCAAGTGCAGGCACGGCGACGGGTATTACGGCTGGGCGAAGAACATGCAGTTCGACGCGGTCATCGTGACCGCTGCGGCCGGGCACGTCCCGCCCCCACTGCTCAAGCAGCTCGCCCCCGGCGGGCGGATGGTGATTCCCGTCGGCCCGGCCGGGGCGGTGCAGTCGCTCGTCCTGATCGAGAAGGACACCAAGGGCAACATGCGGGCGCAGAACCTCATGCCCGTCCGCTTCGTGCCGTTCCGGCGAGGGGACGTTTCGAGGCCCTGACGGATGTCCCCGGCGCGAACACGCGTGGCGGTCGGCTTCATCTCGCTGGCCGTCATCGCGCTCGAACTGGCGCTGATGCGGGCCTTCTCCCTGCGCTTCCCCCACCACTTCGCCTCCATGGTCATCAGCGTGGCGCTGCTGGGTTTCGGCGCCAGCGGCACGGCGCTGACGCTGCTGCGGCGCCGCGCCGCCGCCCGGCGGCAGGCGTGGATGACGGCCGCCGCCCTGGCCTTCGCCGTCAGCGTGCCGCTGGCCGTGTGGGCCTCGCAGCACGTCCGGCTCGACCTTCAGTTCCTCGCCTGGGACCTCCGGCAGTTCGCGAAGGTCGGCCTGCTCGAGCTGATCGTGCTGGGGCCGTTCTTCCTCGGCGCCTGCGCGATCGGCCTGACGCTGATGGACCGTCCGCAGCGCATCACCGGACACTACGCCGCCAGCCTGATCGGCTCCGGCGCCGGGGCGGTGGCGGGCGTCGCCCTCATGTTCGTGCTCAGCACCGGCGACCTGCTGACGGCGACCGCCGCCGCCGGGCTCCTCGCCGGCGCTGTGCTGCTCCCGTGGCGACGGGCCGTCGGATGGGTGGCCGGCCTGGGCGTCGCGGGCGCCCTGGCCCTGCTCGCGTGGCTGCTGCCCTACCGCCCCGCCATGAGCCGCTACAACAAGGATCTGCCCGGCCTGCTCGACCGCGAGGGCTGCCGGGTCATCTATTCGCGCGAGGGGCCGATGGGGCGCGTGGACGTCGTCGCCGGGCCGGCCGTCCACGAGACGCCCGGCCTGGGGCTCAGCCCGTTCTTCTCGCTCCGTGGCGACGTCGACCACCTGCCCTCCCCCGCCGCCGTCCTCGTCGACGGGTCGCTCACGGGCGCGCTGTACGACTGCCGCCGCGACGCCGACTGGGCGTTCATGAAGTACACCGCCCCCGCCGTCGTCTACCGGCTGCGGCGCCGGCCGCGAGTCCTCATCCTGGGC
>CAZMDT010000433.1:0-2798 GCA_964564965.1 uncultured Planctomycetaceae bacterium
GCCCGCCTGTGGAACATCACGTTCGCGTTCATCGCGGCCGTCTCGCTGCTCGTCGGCGGCATCGGCATCATGAACATCATGCTCGCCAGCGTCACCGAGCGGACGCGCGAGATCGGCATTCGCCGCGCCCTGGGCGCCAAGCGGCGCGACATCATCGTGCAGTTCCTGACGGAGGCCGTCACGCTCACCCTTGCCGGCGGGCTGCTCGGCATCGGGCTCGGGCAGCTCGTGCCCTGGGTCGTCGGGCAGGTGCTTGCCGACCTCGACGTGGTCATCTCCGCCCTGGCCATGCTGCTGCCGTTCATCATGGCGCTGGCGGTGGGGCTGGTCAGCGGCATCTACCCGGCCATGCGCGCCGCCCGGCTCGACCCCATCGTCGCCCTGCGGCACGAGTAGGGCTTGCGCCGCGCCCGGCGGGGGGTTAGCGAAGGAGGAAGCGGAGCATCGTGTCGCGCCCGAGGCGCCGCGTCTCTTCCGGCTCGGGAAGGCCGAGCTTCCGGCGGACCTCGGCGATGTCGAACCGGGGCAGGGGGGGGCCCCCGGCGGCGCGGTCGGGGGAGACGAAGACGACCAGCTCGTCGGCGAATCCGCCGACCACGAAGCTCGCCAGCACCTTGGCCCCGCCCTCCACGAGCAGGTACGTCCACTGGCGCCGCCCCAGCTCATCGAGCAGCGCGCCGGGGTCCACACCCGCCCCCCTCGACGGGACTCTCAGGATTTCCACGCCGGCGCACCCCGCCAGTTCCGGGGCCGGTTCTTCCGCATCCGCCGGGGCGACGAGAATCACCGGCGATTCGGCCGCGCTCTGGAGAAGGCGCGAGTTCGCCGACGTCCGCAGCCCCGTATCCAGAACGACCCGCGCCGGCTGCCGGCCCTTGCCGCTGCGGTTCGTCAGCAGCGGGTCGTCCGCCAGCACCGTCCCGACGCCGACGAGGATGCCGTCGCAGCGTCCGCGAAGCTGGTGCACCCACGCCCTGGCCTGCTCCCCGGAAACCCACCGCCCCCGCCCCGGCGGCAGCGCCAGGCAGCCGTCAGCCGTCTGCGCCCATTTGCAGATGACCCACGGCCGGCCCACCGTGCGGAGCTTGACATACCCCGCCAGGAGCTTGCGTGCCTCCACCTCGCAGACGCCCGTGACCACCTCGATGCCGGCCTCGCGCAGGCGCCCCAGGCTTCGTCCCGACACCTCGGGATTCGGGTCGGGCATGGCAACGACCGCCCGGGCGACGCCGGCCGCGATCAGCGCCTCCACGCAGGGGGGCGTCTTCTTGCCCGCAAAGGCCCCGCACGGCTCGAGCGTGACGTAGGCAGTGGCTCCGCGGGCGTCCTGCCCAGCGGCGGCCGCGGCCGAGAGGGCCTCCGCCTCCGCGTGCGGCCCGCCGAATCGCAGGTGCCGTCCCTCGCCGATGATCCGCCCGTCGCGCACCAGGACGGCGCCGACCATGGGGTTGGGCTCGACGGTCCCCCGCCCGCACGCCGCGAGCGCCAGCGCGCGCCGCATGAATCGCTCGTCCTCAGGCATCGCGGGCATGGTAGGGCGGATCACTCGAGCCTGTAAACGTGCACTTCGTACGGCTGGAAGGCGTCGGCGAACCCGCCGGCGGCCAGCGGGAGCTTCCGGTCCTCCCAAAGCACCAGCGCAGCGTTGCCCGGGCGGGCGATGGTGAAGCGGGCCTCCGTGGCCTTCGCCCGCATGTTGACCGCGAACAGGTAGACCGCCCCCTCGTGGCGCTTGACCATCAGGGCCACGTGCGTTTCCTTCGCGCTCGGCTGGACGGTGGCCAGCTCCGGCAGCGACGGGCTGTTGAGCACGGCGGCGAGGTCGCGAATCTGCCGGTTGATCTTGGCCACGGCCCCCGTCATCTCCCGGTCGGCCAGCAGCCCCGCCTCGATGAACCGCGGCTTGAACTGGTGCACGAAGTAGATCAGCCCGCGTGAGCCGTGGACGATCGCCATCCACACCTCGGCCCGCACCTGCGCGGGCGTCGGCTTGACGGCGGTGTTGCTGATCCGCGTGCACTCGATGCAGTTCCAGACGATGCGCTCTCCGCCGGCCCAGTTCCGCAGCCGCTCCACGCCCCGGGCCACGTACCAGAGGTTGCCCGCCACCGCCGGGTCCCGGTGAACCGCCGGATAGATGTCGAACGACGCGATGTCGCAGCCTTTCACGTACTCGGGATAGTCCTCGGGGTGGTTCCTCCGCACGCCGCGGCCGATCCAGTCGTCCCAGGCGACGCCCTGGCCGAGGTTGAGCAGCACCGGGCGCGTCGGGTCGGCGGCGTGCAGGCGCCGGTAGTCGGCGACGATCTGCCCGGGCGGAATCGGCGGCCCGTAGCCCTTGCCGTCGGGCCGGGCCTGGGCGTTGTCGGGCTCGTCGCCGTGCATCCAGCCGACGATGATGGGATCGTCGCGGTGCTTGAGGCCGGTGGCGTTCTGGTGGCAGATGACGGGCATGCCCGCCTGCTTGAGCGCGGCGAGCTGCTCGGCCGTCGGGCCTTTCCACAGGCCTATGTAGAGGTTGATGCCGATGGCCTTGTACGCCGCCACGTTCTTCGGATGCTGGAGCCACACCGCGATGGGGAAATGGTTCGGATCGGCCGGCGGGCCGTGCCGCCACTTCGCGTAGGGCGACGGCTGCGTGGTCGCCGGCCCGGCCCCGGCAGCCGCGGTGACGACGAGGGAAAACGCGATGATCGCGGCGGCGGATCTCATGGCTTCACCTTCGCGCACACGGCAAGCACCGGGCCCGGCCGGCAGGCGGGCGGGGGCCGTGCTCGTGGCCGCCGATGCCAGGCTCT
>CAZMDT010000434.1:0-2769 GCA_964564965.1 uncultured Planctomycetaceae bacterium
CGTTGGCGGAGACGGTTTCGCGGATGGGCGGGTTGTCCCGGCCCCATTCTTGATCATCAGCGGGGCCGGCGATAGGCTCCTTCATGCCAAGTGACGCCATGAATACCGATGAGCCCAGTCCGCTTTGGTCCAAGAACGAGAAACCGCTGTCCTGCGACTGGATCACTGATGATCTGCTCCGGAACACCCAGGAGGCCTGGTCAGAGGCCTACGGCCGCCCGATCAGCCGCGACGAGGCCGTCGAGATGCTTCTGAACGTCAAGCGGTTGGGTGAGGCGCTCCGCGAAATCTCACCGAAGCTGCGGGAGGACGGCCCGGCGGAACCCCCGCCGGAGGAGGAGCTGCCTCAGGACGTCCTCAGCGTCATGTACCGTCACATACTCCGGATGGGCTTGGTGAAGCTACCGGAACAGCCCCACGACCTCCGGGTTATGAGGACACCGGGTCGTCGGTTAGGGGCGAATCCGTAACCCATTGGCCCACAGGGGGTAACGTTCCGGCGGGAAGGCCAAGGGAAATCTCGCCCCGTTTCACTTCATTGCACGCCATGGCGTAGGATTGCGCGTAAATACGCGCGCAGACCATGCGAAATCCACCGCGCCGGGCGCCACTACTCTCGACGAAAGAGTAGATACTCGCGCCGGTCCCGGGCCGGTCGGCGGCACCAGTTGGCGCAGTTCTCCGCCCGGTTGACGCGGTTCTGCGGCCAGTTCCGGCAGTTCAGATGCCCGCACGCCGCAGGACGATCTCGGCCTCGGCCAGTTCCGCGTACCGCTGCCACTTCCTTCCCGGGCGCCCGCCGGCCCGCCACTGCCGCTCTGTCATCCGGGCGGCCGTCAGTCGGTCGATGAACTCCTCCAGCCAAAGCTCCGTGGTGAGCATCCTTCGGCCGATGTGGACGTGCTGGAGGCGGACGATCTCGTTGACGGTCCGGACATAGACGCCCTTGGCGCACCACCGCCAGAGGGTGCAGTAGGACGTCTTGACCGGCAGGAGCGTGGCTGCCTGCTGAAGTGTGAGGTACTTGCGCATCTTCCACCTCGCCTTCGCCGCCGTCGGTGGCGGCGGGCCGAGGTGAGTACCTCGCCGTCGGGCGGGCTGGCAAGGAAGTTCCGGGACGTTGACTCGGCTATGGCCGTGGGGCGTCCGGCTTGAGCTTGGCTGGTTCGTCCAGGATGTTCATGACCGCCGTGGCGCAGAACACCCTTCCCCGCTGGCTGTCGGTGATCTGCCTCAAGATGCCCAGCTTCTGAAGCCTCTGGACCGCCCGTTGGGCGGTCGTGAAGGCCACGTCCAGACGCTGGGCCACCTTGTTGATGGTCCAGTAGGGATTCTCGGACAGCAAGTCAACCAGTTGCGACGGCGTTCGTGACGCCGCGCCGGCCACCCGTTGCCGCCACTGGGCCGTCAGGGCGTTGATCCGCTCGGCGCGGCTGAGGGCGTCTTCCGACATGCGGGCGACGCCGTTGAGGAAGTACTCCAGCCAGTCGCCCCACGCGCTCTCGGCCGTGACGGCGGAGAGCCGGTCGTAGTACTCGGGCCGGGTTGCTTCGAAGAAGGCGCTCAGGTACAGCAGCGGGGTCGGCAGAATCCCGCGCTCCACCAGGAATAGCGTGATCAAGAGCCGCCCGACGCGTCCGTTGCCGTCCAGGAACGGATGGATGGCCTCGAACTGGTGGTGCATCAGGGCCACCTGGACCAGCGGCGGCAGCGTGCGGTCGCGGAGAAACTCCTCCCAGCCGCCCAGGCAGTCCATCAGTTCGTCGGGAGGCGGCGGCACGTAGCTGGCGTTGTCCAACGTGCAGCCGGCCGGGCCGATCCAGTTCTGGCTGCGCCGGAACTCACCCGGCGTGGCGACATCGCCCCGAACGCCCTCCATCAGTTTGGCGTGGAGTTCTTTGACCAGTCGCAGGGACAGGGGAAGCCGCTTGAGTCGCTCGATCCCGTGCTCCAGGGCAACCACGTAGTTCGCCACCTCGCGCAGGTCTTCGGGGCTGCGGTCCACGGCAGCGCCGGCATCGGCGGCCAGGAGCTCTCCCAGCGTGGCCTGCGTGCCCTCAATCCGGCTGGACAGCACCGCTTCGCGCTTGACGAACGGCCGCATGAGCAGGTGCGGGTTGGGCAGGTTGCGTCCTTCGCCGGCGAGCTGGCCGACCCGGCGGTCCGCGTCGGACAAGGTGCGCAACAGCTCTGGCGTCCAGGGGATGTCCGGCGGCAGCGGCGCCGGGACGAACGCCTGGTAGCCTCCGGCACAGCGGAGATATCTGCCGGCGGGTTGTGGCCGCGTCTTCATGGCCGGTGAGTCTATTCGCGGCGGCGAAAACAAGCAAGGGTGTTATTTGCGATTCTCGTGGAGATCGAAAATAGGCCGCGTTGGGGCTTTCGGGGCAAGGGTCGGCCGGTCAGCGATGCGCCTGCGGAGTTCTCCTATGTCAGGCGGTCTTGGGGAAGAGCTTGTCCCAGAGGGCGGTGTCGAACTGGACGAGCTCGATCTGCTCGGCCAGCCGCAGCGCCGACGTCTGCCGCATCACGAAGTTCACCTACGTCGAGGGCACCAGCCTGCTCAAGGAGCAGGTGGCCGTCGATCCGAACCACGACGGCACGTATACCGACAACCAGACCACCCGCTACGTCTACGAGGTGGAGCTGAGCTCCGCCAGCCCCGTCCCCGACGGCACGCGCCTCCGCGCCGTCATCTACCCCGACAGCGACGACACCGTCTCCGGCAGCGCCTTGGCCAACGGCAACGACAGCACCTACGACCGCGTC
>CAZMDT010000435.1:0-2761 GCA_964564965.1 uncultured Planctomycetaceae bacterium
CCGCGACCGCGAAGCCGGCGCGCTCGGCAACGCTCGGGGCCCACGGCTCGGCCTGCGACAGCACCTTCTGCTTCCCCGCGAAGGCCGCGAACGACCGGTACACGCCCGCCGCCACGTCGTAGGCCCTGTGCTGCTCGAAGGTCTGCGCGACGCTGAAGATGCCGCTGACGGCCTTCGCAACGATGGCATCCTCCGTGTGCCGCTCGATGAGGCCCTGGTAATCGTTGATCGCCCGCGTGAACGCCGGCGTCATCGTGAGCTTCTTGTCGCCCTGATAGCGGTCGAGGAGCCGGTCCAGCTCGCGCCGCGCCTGCGCGTAGTGCAGGTCCGCCAGCCCCAGCTCGGCGTAGGCGTCGGCGAGGGGCACGACGACCACGGCCCTTGTCTTCAGCGCCTGCTCGGCGACGTCGTCGTACTTCAGCGCCTCGTAGTGGTCGATCACCTGGTCCCACAGGGCGCGCACGTCCTTCAGGAACGGGTCGTCGCGCTGCAGGTCGCCCTGGAGGGCGTAGCACCGCTCCAGCACCTTCACGTGCAGCGGGTCGAGCTTCCTCGGGACGACCCGCCCTGCCCCCGTCAGCCGCGCGTGCGCCTCCGCCGCCTGCCGCGCCCACAACCACGCCGTCGCCAACTGCGCCTGACGCTGCTGCGCCTTCGGCAGCGCCCCGGCAAGCTGCGTGTAGGCCGCCTCCGCCGGCGCGTAGTGCCCGCGCCGCACCCATGCCGCCAGGTGCGAGGAGAGCTTCCTCAGCAGCGCCTCGGCCTGGCCCGCGTCTCGCCCGACGACGGCGGCCGCCAGCGCGATGGCCTGCTTCTGGTCGTCGGACAGCGTCGCGTTGTCGGCGTCGCGCCCGGCCTTGACGTTCCTGGCGAACACGCGCGCCGCCCTGGCCATGAGCAGGTCGGTCTGGCGGACGAGGGCCCCCTGCCAGTGCGGGCTGGTCGGCCTGAGGGCCGCGGCGAGCTGCGCCTGGATGCCGATGGGCCAGTCGGCCTCGGGCGGGCGCTGGAACAGCCCGTGCTCGTCGACGATCCGCTTCACCGTCGCGACGGCCTTCGAAACCGCGGAGGCGTCCGCGTCGGCCTGAATCACCTTGATCGCAATGGCGACCGCCCAGCGGTAGGGCGCCTTGGTCTCACGCTGGCCCTTCGGCCACGGAACGCCGCCCCCCAGGCCGCGCACCCGTTCCGCCAACTGTGCCAGCTCGTCCCACGCGGGCTCGCCCGGGAAGGCCGTGTTGACCGCCTCATAGGCCGCCACCACGTCGGCCAGCACCTGCGGCACCCCGCCTGCCGGCAACTGGAACGCCTTCGCCTGTTCGCCCAGCTCGCGCATGGCGATCCCAGCCCGGAACTCCGCGGCGAGCCGCATCAGCGGCGACCGGCAGATCGCGGGCAGCTCGGCGCCCATGAGCCGCTCGACGCCCGCCAGGGCGGCGGCGTAGGCCCCATTGGCGGCGTAATGCCGGGCGAGATGCTCTCGCAGTCGGCCGAGGACGCCCTCGATCTGACGGTCGCTGACGTACGCCTTGCACAGCTCCAGCGCCGCGGCGATGGCCGCTTCGTCGCTCGCGGCCAGCTTGGCGCCCCGCGCGGGCGCCGCCCCTTGGCGCGTCAGCGCAAGTTGCCCCTCCATGAGGCGCCGCCGGGCCGTCAGCGCCTCCCCATGCGTCGGGTGCGCCACAATCCACCGCGCCAGCGCCTGCACCGCCTGCTTCGTCGCCTCCCGGGCGTCCTGCGTCAGGTCGTGAAGCACGAGTTCCAGCTCGGCCTGCGCCGCCGACGGCGTGTTCGGGTGGTCGGCCGCAAGCTTTTTCAGGAGGTCGAGGCCCTCGGCGACGGACTCGCCGCCCATGCGGATTTTCGCCCGGCCGAGCAGCAGCGCGCTGGCCACCGGGGCCACCGCGTCGGGGAAGCGCTCGGCGGCCTCGTGGACTGCGCCGGCGGCGTCGAGCGCTTTGCCGAGCTCCAGGAGCGCCTCGGCCCGGAGCAGCAGGGCCTTCGCTCGCTGGGCGTCGGTCAGGGCCTTGTCGGCGAGCAGCTCGTCGCACTGCTGAAGGGCCGTGCGGTGGAGCCGCTCGCGGAGCAGGACCTGGATGAGGGCGATGCGCGCATCAGCGGCGGTGAGCTCGGCCCGCAGGGCCTTGAGCATCGCGCCGGCATACGGCTCGTCGGGTGCCAGTCGGAGCGTGCGCTGCCACGCCGCGACCGCCTGGGTGAGCTGCCCGACCTGGTAGTGCGCCTTCCCCAGCCACAGGAACACCTCGGCGTTGCGGTTGTCCGTCTGTGAGGCGGCAAGGAAGGCGTCGCGCGCCTTGTCGAACTGCCCCTTGTCGAAGGCGTCCCGGCCGGTCTGGAACGCCTGGGCGGCGCCGGCCTGGGCGGCCGCCGGCCGCGCGGCGGGCGGGAAGGTAGCGACCAATGCGGCAAGGGCGATGGCAGCCAGTGAGCGGTCCATGTGTGCGGTCCTTTCGTCGCTGGGGTGCAAGGACCCGCCGAAGCGGGACCCGTCCCAACGGCCCCCGCGGGCCGTCTGTCAACGTTGGACGGAGGCCGGCCGGAAAGGTTCCGGCAAATACGTCCCCGGCAGTGGATAGAGCCAACCTTCGGTCGGGCGGGTGGGCCCGGCGCAGCCTGCGGTACGGACGATGCCGCCCCCGGATAAGAAGCGGGCGGCGCCCCGCGGGACGCCGCCCGTTACTGTGCTTGTCTTCAGCCGCCGGGCTCAGACCACCTGCGACAGCTTGATGGCATCCGCCAC
>CAZMDT010000436.1:0-1186 GCA_964564965.1 uncultured Planctomycetaceae bacterium
CGGCGAACACCGCCGCCATGCGGTACGTGTCCATCTCCTTCATGCCCGCCGTCGGCGTCGGCATTGCCACCACCGCGCTCGTGGGGCGCTATATCGGCGAGCGGCGCGCCCCGCTGGCCCGCCGCCGCGCCCACGCCGCCGTCCTCGCCGCCATGGTCTACATGGGCCTCTGCGGCCTGGCGTTCGTGCTGTTCCGCCGCGACCTGATGGAACTGTTCGTGACCTCCACGCCCCAGGCCGGCGAGGCCGCCAGGATCGCCCCGGAGCAGATCGTGGCGGTGGGCGGGCGGATCCTGATCTGCGCGGCGGTTTTTCAGCTCTTCGACGCCCTCGGCATCGTCTTCGTCGGCGCCCTGCGCGGCGCGGGGGACACCCGCTGGCCGATGGTGGCGACGATCGCGCTCAGTTGGGGGGTGACGGTGGGCGGCGGGACGGCCGTCGTGTACCTCGCGCCGGCCCTGGAGAGCCTGGGCCCCTGGCTGGCCGCCAGTGCGTACGTCATCATTCTGGGGCTGCTGCTGGCGTGGCGGTTCGAGGGCGGCGCGTGGCGGAAGATCGACCTGCTGAACCTCGATGCGCCGGCGGCTTCGCCTCCCGCGTCCGCCGCGACCGCCGAGCCGCCGGACGACGCCGGTGGATGAATATGATTCCTGGTCGCCCGGTTTGATAGGATTCCCTGGCGTGGTGGAGCAGGCGGACAATCCGGACGGCACGGCGCGGCTGATGCTGGAGCCCCCGGCCGTCGAGGGCGAATGGCTGACGCTGGCGGCGTCGCTGGACGACCCCGACGGCCGGCGGCACCGGCTGTGGTGGCGGCTTCCCGCGGCCTGGCGGCCGGCGGTGACGGCCTGGGCCGACCCGTTCATCGTCGGCCTGCTGTTTCCCATGATGCAGTGGGGCCGGCCGGTCTTCGTCGAGGGGCGGGCCTCGCCGTCGCTGCTGGCGAACCTGGAGCGGTTCATGGCCGTCATGGGCGCGTGGTTCCCGGACGACTACCGTCCCGTGGCCATCACGGCGGCCGAGGAGGTCGAGCCGCCGCCGGCGACACGCGGCGGGCAGGCCGTCGTGCCGTTCTCGTGCGGCGTGGATTCGTGCTTCACCGTCTGGCGCCACCGGAAGGGCCTCGTGGGGCGGCGGAGCCGGCGGATCGGGGTCCGTCGGTTGCGGAACCACGATCGGCGGCGTG
>CAZMDT010000436.1:1196-2746 GCA_964564965.1 uncultured Planctomycetaceae bacterium
GAGCCGGCGGATCGGGGCGGCGGTCGTCATGCACGGGTTCGACATCCGCCTGGACCAGTACCGCGCCGAGGAGATGTACGATGCCCTGCTCGCCGACGCGCGGACGATTCTGGCAAGCGTGGGCGTCGAGGCCGTGCCCGTCGTCAGCAACTTCCACGAGCTGCCGACGACGTGGCTGCGCAGCATGGGCACGCACCTGGTCGGCGGGCTGATGCTGCTGTCGGGCGCGTTCGATTCGGCCCTGGTGCCGAACTGCGTGCCGGCGTCCACGCCGCGCCGGCCGTGGGGCAACCACCCGCTGACCACGCCGCTGCTCGGCGGGGACCGTTTCCGCGTGCGGGACGACGGGATGGAGTTCATCCGCCCGGACAAGGTCGCCGTGCTCGCCGACTGGCCGGAGGCGATGCGGCACCTGCGCGTCTGCTTCGAGAATCCCGGCAGCCACCGCAACTGCTGCCGCTGCGTGAAGTGCGTCCGCACGCTCCTGGCGTTTCGTGCGGCGCAGGTGCCGCGCCCGCCCGCCTTCGCCCACGACGTCACCGACCGCCAGGTCCGCCGGATGCGCATGCACGCCGAGGTCAAGGAGCAGCAGTGGCTGCGGATCGTGCGGTGGGCGCAGCGCCGCGGGCGGGGCGGAGAGAGCTGGGTCCGCGCCGCCCTCGCCGCCGTGCGGGCCAGCCGGAGGCGGCGGCGCTTCAACGCCTTCAAGCGGCGGTTTATCCCGCTGCGAAATCGGATCCGGAAGCTCTTCCGGGGGTCCTCGTTGAGCCGCCGCGAGCTTGCGGCGCAGGCCGGCGCCCGACCGGCGACGGATCAGCCGCCCAGCAGCGCCTCGTAGACGGCCTCGGTCTTGCGGGCGAGCGCCTCGGGCGCCAGGTGCTCGCGGACCCAGGCCAGCGCGGCGCGGCTGAGGCGCCGGCGGAGCGGCTCGTCGTCGATCAGGCGCTTCAGGGCGGCCGTCACGGGCCCGGGGCGGTCCGTGGTGACGCACAGGCCCGTCTCGCCGTCGCGGACGTGCACCGAGTGCAGCGGGTCGGGGCGGGCGGACAGCACGGGCGTCCCGCAGGCCATCGCCTCGAACATCACGGACCCCCCGCTCATCGTCACCAGCACGTCGAGGGCGCACAGCACCGCCGGCACGTCGTCGCGCCCGCCGGTGAAGACCACGCTGTCGGCCAGGCCCTCTTCCCGCACGCGACGGCGAAGCGCCTCGCCGTAGCCGGCATGCGAGTCCGCGCCGTGGGTGTCCGCGCCGACGATGACGAACCGCGCGCGCGACGGGCCGGCCTCCGCCAGCGGCGCGACCGCGTCGAGGAACTCGGCCACACGCTTCTCCGGCGCGATCCGCCCCACCAGCCCCATGAGAACCGCCGCGTCGCCGGCGAGCTCGCGGCGCGTCCGCCCGCCTTCGTCCGCCCCCGGATGGAACAGGGCCGCGTCGACGGCGTCGTCGACGAGCGTGACGCGCTCCGGCGGCAGCCCGGCGGCGTGCAGGGCCGCCACGTATCGGTCGGCGATGGCGATCACGCCGTCGGCCTCGAAGCATCCGT
>CAZMDT010000437.1:0-2744 GCA_964564965.1 uncultured Planctomycetaceae bacterium
CGTTCTGGACACGGGGATCGACCTGGACCATCCGTTCTTCGGCCCGGACCTCGATGAGGATGGCGTCGCCGACCGCATCGTCTTCCAGTACGACTTCGCCGACGACGACGCAGACGCCAGCGACCACAACGGGCACGGCTCGAACGTGGCGAGCATCATCGGCTCGCAGGACGCCCAGTACACGGGCATGGCCCCCGACGTGAACATCATCGCGCTGAAGGTTTTCACCGACGGCGGAGCGGGGAATTTCGGCTACGTCGAGGATGCCCTCCAGTGGATCCTCGCCGACGACCACGTCACGACCTACAACATCGTCAGTGTCAACATGTCGCTGGGCGACAGCCTGAACTGGGACGTCGAGGGCTCGCACTACGGCATCGGCGATGAGCTGGCGGCCCTGGCCGCGTTGGACGTGGTGGTCGCCTCGGCCGCCGGCAACTCCTTCTACACGTTCCACAGCGCCCAGGGCCTCGCCTACCCCGCCGCCGACCCGAACTCGCTGGCCGTCGGGGCCGTCTACGACGCCGACACCGGCGGGTGGATTTACGGCAGCGGCGCCCAGGCGTACTCCAGCGGGCCGGATGTGATCGCGCCCTTCTCGCAGCGGCACGAAACGCTCACGACGATCTTCGCCCCCGGCGCGGCCATCACCGGCGCCGACGACGACGGCGGCACCGTCACCATGCACGGCACCAGCCAGGCCTCCCCGCACGTCGCCGGCATCGTGCCGCTGGCGCAGCAGCTCGCGGAGGATGTCCTCGGCCGCCGCCTGACGGTCGCGGAGTTCGCCGACGCGATGAGGGCATCCGCCGTCACGGTCCACGACGGCGACGACGAGAATGACAACGTCACCAACACCGGGCTGGACTTCCCCCGCGTGGACGTGTACGCGCTCGGGCACGAGATTCTCTCGCTGACGCCCGGCGGGCAGATCAGCGGGTTCGTGTGGAACGACCTCGACAGCGACGGCAACCTCGACGACGGCGAGGCGGGGCTGGGCGGCTGGACGGTCTTCCTCGACCTCGACGGCAACGGCGCCTACGACCCGCAGGTCGACGCGCACACGCTGAGCGGGGCCAACGGCTTCTACGCGTTCTACGGGCTGGCGCCGGGAACGTACACCGTCGCCGAAATCCTCCCGGACGGCTGGGAGCAGACGTATCCCGAAGCCGGCATGCTGGCCTCGGGCG
Organism: uncultured Planctomycetaceae bacterium; assembly: GCA_964564965.1. Lineage (GTDB taxonomy): Bacteria > Planctomycetota > Phycisphaerae > SM23-33 > SM23-33 > CAZMDT01. The sequence continues at coordinate 1,191 of CAZMDT010000437.1, forward strand.
TCGGCGGGGCCGGGGCCGCCGCCACCGGCGACGCGGCCGACAGCCTGGCGTGGAGCACCTGGCAGGCGTTGCCCGGCGCCGGGGCGTTCGCCGCCTCGTTCAGCTATGCCTTCGAGGGCGTACCCACCGTGGCCGGTCCGGCTTCGGCGCGGACGGTGTCGCTGGCGGGCACGGACGCATGGGTGTCCACCGCCGATCCGATCGTCCCCGTCCGGGCCTCCAATATCCTGCTGCCACAGGGCACGCGGATCGCCGACGTGGAGATCGACTACGGTGAGGGAGTCGCCATCGACGCCGGCGGGAGCCTCCTGGCAGCGCCGGCGGCGGTGCCCTTCTCGGCCGATCTCGACGCCGACTCGTACGTCCCCGCCAGCGTCTCGAACTCCTTCGCCCCGGCCGGCGAGTACGTCTTCTCCACCCGCACCCTCAGCGGTTACAGCATCGGCACGCTGCGCGTCTTCCCCGTCCACTACGACGCCGGCACCGGCAGCCTGGTCTACTATCCGGACATCACCGTCCAGGTCGTCACCGAGCCGCTCCCCGCCGGCGCGGCCTTGCCCGTCCGCGACGCCGACGCCGACCGCGCCCGCGTGGCCGGCATGGTCGACAACCCCTCGGCCCTCGACGCGTACGTCGCCGACGACATCGTCATCTCCGGCGACCTGCCCGGCGACGGGCCGTACGAGTACGTCATCATCACCAGCGACGCCCTGGCGGCGGCGTTCGGTCCGCTCGCGGCGCACAAGGCCGGGCGGGGCCTGGCCGCCGGCGTCGTCACCACCGAGTACATCTACGCCAACTACGCCGGCACCGAGACCGGCGACGACGCCGACAAGATCCGCGAGTTCATCGCCGACGCCTACACCGGCTGGGGCACGATGTGGGTGCTGCTCGGCGGCGACGTCGACGTGGTGCCCTATCGCGGCGCGTACGGCTTCGTCGCCGAAGGCGTGGAGCTTCAGCCCGCGGGCGACACCGTCGACAACAACATCCCCACCGACCTCTACTTCGCGGCCCTCGACGGGCCATGGGACGGCGACGGCGACGGCATCTGGGGCGAGGCCGACGACGGCGCCGGCGGCGGGGACGTGGACCTCGTGGCCGACGTGTTCATCGGGCGCGCCCCCGCCGGCGACGCCGAGGAGGCCGCCAACTTCATCGCCAAGACGATCCTCTACGAGACGGCTGCCCACCCCAACGCCACCACCGCCGTCATGCTCGGCGAGCACTTGTGGAGCGACCCCCAGACGTACGGCAGCTACTCGATGATCCCTATCGCCGAAGAGTGCCTGCCGGACGACTGGCAGGTGATCGCGCGGTACGATTCGGACGGCGGATGGGGCAAGTCGGACTTGATCGCGGAGCTGAACGCCAGCCCGCACCTCGTGTCGCATCTGGGGCACGCCAACCAGACGTACAATGCCCGGATGAACCGGCCCGACGTGAACGCCCTGACCAACGCCTTCCCGTACCTGATGTACTCGCAGGGATGCCTGTCCGGCGCGTTCGAGCACAACGACTCGATCGCCGAGCGGCACGTGTTGGCCGAGCACG
>CAZMDT010000438.1:0-2737 GCA_964564965.1 uncultured Planctomycetaceae bacterium
GCTTCTCGACGGTCTTGAGGGTGCTGTTGATGAAGAACTGCCCGGCGGCCCGCATGGCCGAGGCGTAGATTTCATCGGCCTTGTAGTGCACGCCCTCGACGGTAGCGCCGGTCCAGTTGGGGGCGTAGACGGAGTAGTTGATCGCCTGGCGGTACGGCTCATCGAGCGCCGGGTCGTTGGGCCGGCCGAACAGGTGGAAGTTGATGATGTCCCAGTCCTGGATGATCCCCAGCGCCGCGATGCGGTACGGCACCTCGGCGCGGTACTTGTCCGGGTTGTTCATCTGGAACTCGTAGACGAAGAACGGCTTGCCGGGGACCTTCCCCACTTCCAGCCAGGGGATGCCCATGGCCAGGCGGGGCTGCTCCTCCAGGCCGCTCATGAACGGGAACCGTTTCTGCCCGCGGCTGGTGGCCGTCTGCCAGATGTAGCTGCACATCGAGGACGCGTCGCCGTGCTGGTGCAGGTAGACCGACTGAATGCGGAACCCGTCGCCGGTGTCCAGAATCATCGGACTGAGGCGCAGGCTCTTGCCCAGTCCCTTGGCGTGGTCGCGCCGGTCCGTCTTGTAGGCGATCTGGAGCTTCGAGAAGAACTCCAGCACGTCGGCGCCGCGCCGGCGCGTGAAGTCGTCGCGCGTCAGCGCCTGGCGTTCGGCGGTGAGCGCCTCGACGGCGGCCCGGTTCGTGTCGTTGAGCTGCGCCGCCTCCACCCTCTTCGCCAGCGGCGCCAGCAGCACGTTGCCCTTCTCCAGCGACTCGCCCGGCAGCAGGAACATCCAGTGGCGGCGCAGGGACTCGTCCGTGCGGTACCTGCCCTTCAGGAACGCGATCCACCTCGCCTGCAGCTCGTCCCGGAAGAACTTCGGAAGCTGGTTCTGCCACTTGCCGTTGACTAGGTGGGAGAACATCCACTCCTCGTTCGTCAACTCCCACACGGCGACCTCCGGGTCGTCGCCCAGCCGCAGGCCGCCCTTGTACCTGTTGGGCCAGTCGGCAATCCGCTTCATCTGGCGCAGGTGCACCGCCCGCATGCGGGGGTCCCACGCCCCCACGTCGGCGGTGCGCGGGCTGACACCCCCGCCCATCTCCTTCACCGCGGCGACCCATTCGGCCGCCGTTGCCGGATCGTCCACCAGGCCGACGTCCTCGGGCGTGGCCCTGCCAAAATCATTGAACGCCGTCATCCAGACCTTGACGCCCTCGCGCTCGAGGGCGTGCAGGACGTAGGCGTTGAAGTCGGCCGCCGAACCATCGCCCGGGGTGTAATCGGGGCTCCAGGTGTCGCCCCGCCCGAGCCACACCCGCGCGATGTTGAACCCCAGCCTGCGGATCCGCCGGGCAAAGGCGTCGATCACCTCGTTGCGCTTGGTCACCTTGGCGGCGACGACGTCGGGCGCGTCGCCCGGCTGGACCTCGTACTGCTTGAGAGGGCCGGTCAGCCAGAAATGCCCGATCCATCCCCAGTACCGCACCCGCCGGCCCTCGTACTGCAGGTGCCCGTCCTTGACGGTGACGTATTCCTCATCGCCCGGCGGGGCGGGCGCAGCCTCCCCATGCGCCACGCCGCCCGAGCACGCCGCCGCCATCACGAGTGCGCAGACCTTCACTCTACATGCCATCGGACTGCTCCTCTGTCACAAACGCAGGCGGGGCCTCAGCGCTCCAGCTCGACGAGGAACACCGGCTTCTTCGCCGAGATTCTGATCTCGCCTGTTGGGCCGACCTTGCCCTCTTCGACGACCTTCCAATGCCAGTCGCGCATGCGGTAGCGCATGCCCGCCAGCGCCGGCGCCGTGATCGTGCAGTTCACGCGAGACACCAGCACCGGCGTCTTCCAGGCGCCGGCGTACACCTTTGAGCCGGCCCAGACGTGCCCCGGGCGGTCCACGTTCGGGTCGCGGCCGACCTTCAGTCCCTTGTTGGCGCTCGTGCTGACGGCGGAGACGACGGCCGTCTTGCAGTCCGCCAGCCGTGGCGCGCCGGGGTCGGTGCTCGCCACGCCAATGGCGACGTAGTTCTCCTCCGGCGTGACCGGGTACGGCGTGTCCGGCGGGTTCTCGACACTTACCTCGCTGATCGTCACGCCGTTGCGGAAGCGGACCTCATCGCTGCCGTACTGCGCCAGGAAACCGGTGTAGCCGGCCGCCGCCGGCGAGTCGATCGTCAGGAACCCCTTCCGCCAGTCGTACACCATCTGGTCCGTCGGCCGGATCGTGCAGGGGTGCGTCCACGACCCCAGCGGCACGGTGCGGCCGACGATTTCGTCGTCCTCGCGGCTGAGGTCGATCCGGATCCGCATGCCGAAGCGGTACGTCGTGTTGAGCATGTCCTCGCCGTTCTTTCCGTAGCTGCCGGCGTAGTCCATGCTCTCGGGGCTGAAGAGGGTGTTGCGCCCGTAGATGAACTTGGTGGGCTTGGGGGCGGGTTCGAGGGAGAGGCCTGTGAACATCGCCCCGGCGGCCCGCATGGCGGAGATGAGGACCTCGTCGTACTGGTAGTTGAACTGGACGGCGGCGTGCCCGGGCGAGGAGATGGGCCCGTCGAACGGATTGGGGTTGTCCCATTTGTAGCCGCCGCTCAGCGTGTGCCAGCAGACGACGTCCCAGTCCTGGATGGTCGCGAGGAAGAGGAGGCGGTAGGGGAACTCGGCGCGGAACTTGGCCGGCGAGCCGATGTTCGTCTCGTAGCAGAAGAACGGCTTGCCCTCGACCTTGTTGTGCTCCAGCCAGGGGACG
>CAZMDT010000439.1:0-385 GCA_964564965.1 uncultured Planctomycetaceae bacterium
GCTGTGGGGCGTCTGCCGGGGCATCTCACACACCCCCAGGCAGTGCCTCCGCGTCAAGAAGATGGGCTTCAACGCCATTCGTCTGTGGTCAGGCGGCGACCTCTACACGCCCGAGTCGGCCCGCCGCGGCGAGCCCGCCGCCACGCCGAACATCGATGCCTACGACAAGTACGTCGCCGAGATGAAGGCCGCGGGCATGTGGATCATGTGCCCCACGCTCACCGGCATCGGCGGGTTCGGGAAGCTCCTCAAGGACGACTCGCTGCTGGCGGACGACTCGTGGCTGCGACCGCTGGGGGCGGGCGAGCGCGACTGGGCCGACTGGAAGGCCGCCATGGCGGCCCCCAAGCAGGGCGTCCGCACCAAGTCGTTCGAGTACTTCGAC
>CAZMDT010000439.1:395-2734 GCA_964564965.1 uncultured Planctomycetaceae bacterium
GAGCGGCTGATCGCCCTGCGGAAGCGCCTGGCGCGCGACTACCTCCGGCACGTCAACCCCTACACGAAGACCGCCTACGGGCGGGAGGAATGCATCGCGATCTACGAGATCGCCAACGAGAACGGCTTTCTGAAGTTCCAGCTCGAGCGCGGGTTCGACGCCTGGCCGGCGTACTTCCGCAACAAGCTGCGGGCGCGCTGGAACGCGTGGCTGAAGGAGCGCTACGGCACGGACGAGGCCCTCAAGAAGGCGTGGGGCCGGCTCGAGGCGGGCGAGGGCCTCGCTGAGGGCACCATCGCCCTGGAGCCCATCGTCCGAAACCGCGAGAAGTACCCCAAGCAGCGTGCGAGCGACTTCGTCCGCTTCTGCATCGAGCTGGTGGACGGTTTCAACCAGAGCTTCACCGCCTTCTGCCGGAAGCAGGCGCCCGAAGGCGTCGGCGTCAACGTCGCTGCCTTCAGCTTCGACGCCCAGTACCGCGGCAACACGCCCTGGCACTACTCCATGGCCCAGGGAGACTGCATCAGCCAGAACATGTACTACCACACCATGCAGACGGCCCTCAGCCGGCCGCCCGGGCTCGGGCTCGTCGACACCAGCCAGGTCGCCGACCGCCTGTTCGTCATGACGGAGGCCGGCTGCGGCAGGCCCAACCCCTATCACGTCGAGTTCCCCTTCCGGCTCGCCGCCTTCGCGAGCTGGCAGGACTGGGACGGCGTGTTCTTCCACTACTTCCAGGAGCCGCTGTGGTACTGGAAGACGATCAACCCGGACGAGCAGTACCTTCTCTGTGCATTGCCGTACAAGTTCAACACAGCCGACGTGTTGGTCGAATGCGACCCGGCGCTGTGCTCGGCGGCGGGGCTGGCGGGGCAGATCTTCCGCAACCTGTCGCTGGCATCGGCGAAGAACCCGGTGATCTACGAGGCGGGGGCGCGGGCGATCTTCGGGTACGACAAGTGGGGCGGCGTGGGGTACGCCCGGGACGCCTTCACGAAGGGCGCGCGCCTGAGGTACCGCCCGGGCGCCGAGACAATGGTGACCGTGGACGGCAAGGAGCCGCCGCAGCACGAAGCGGTCACGGAGGCGGTCGCGTCGGGCGAGCAGGTTCTATGGGACTGGCCGAACACGCGGCTGGTGGCCGATTCGCCCCACGCGAAAATCTACGTCGGCCGGCCCGAAAAGCAGCACCGCTTCGCCGACGGCATCGTGCTGGAGGGGCTCACCAGCGAGTTCGTCATCTTCGGCATGGTCAGCGACGACGGCCTGCCGCTTATCGAGTCGAGGCGGATCAAGATCTGGGCGGGCTGGAACAATCTCAACACCGGCTACGAGATCGCCCCGGCGATGCTCCGCAAGCAGGGCTTCGCCCACCCGGGCGACAAGCACAAGGCGGTGATCGAGAAGGGCCACCCGCCGATCCTCGCGGACGTGGTGCCTTACACGCTGCGGTTCCCCCGCCGGCTCGACTACCGTTTCGAGGGCTACGACTTCGCGCTGCGGAAGTGCTACGAGAAGGCCGGGCGCGACACCAACGTGCTGGAGCACGACGGGCGGTACCTGTTCATGGGGGTGCTGCACGTGCTGCGGCACGGCGAGCCCGTCGCGCAGCGGGCCGCCCCCGGCGCCAAGCCCACCGTGCCGCCCAAGGCGGCGGGCGGAGCGGCGCCGGCCGGAGGCGCCGCGCAGGGCGGGCTCTACCATCCGGTGGCAGGGCTGAGTTGGAGCGACGACCTCGCCGTCGCGAAGAAGAAGGTCACCGGCTGGAGCGCCACCGACGTGGACGCCTCCCGCGGCGAGGCAACGCTGGTGACGCGTGCGAAGGTGCTGGGCGCCACGGCCGACGTGGAGATCGCCTTCAGGCGGCCGGGGGGCGCAGAGGGCGCCGCAGCCGCGACGGCGGAGTACGCGATGCGGCGCGTGTCGGTGTCGTTCACGCAGGGCCCGGCCCTGACGGACGTGGTCGCCGGCTATGAGAAGCGGTTCGGCAAGCCCGCCTCGAAGACGCTGGCCACGTATGCGTACCAGACCAGCCGCATCGTCTGGCGCCCGGCGGGACTGACCGTCACCGTCACCGACCACCAGGGCAACATGGTGATCGACCTGTCTCGCCCGTAGCCCCGCCGCTCACGCGGCGATTATCCCTGAAGGGGGCCACCCCATGCCGGCCCAAAGGGCCTGTCCCTCTGCAGCCGTGTGGCAGGCGCGCCGGAACGGGTGGCATGGCGGCCGTCGTTTGCCGCCATGCACTCTGGGGTCAACCGGGCGTGCCCCCGCCGTCTCGTTGCCCCCTTAAGGGGCCGAAGGGGAACAAGCGTCTGCGGCTTCCCGCAGCCCCC
>CAZMDT010000440.1:0-2731 GCA_964564965.1 uncultured Planctomycetaceae bacterium
CTCCAGGCCGACCAGGCGGAGGCGGACACGCGGCGCTTCCAGGCCGAGGCCGAAAAACGCCGCGCCATGGCCATGGCACGCGAACAGGAAATGAAGGCCTTCACCCAGGAGAACCGCGCGAAGGTCGTCGCCGCCGAGGCGGATGTGCCCCTCGCCATCGCCGAGAGCTTCCGCAAGGGCAACCTGGGCATCATGGACTACTACCGCATGCGGAACATCCAGGCCGACACGTCGATGCGCGACAGCATCGGCGGGGCCGGGCAGCCGCCCAAGGGCGGCACGGAGAAGTAACCGCCGCCGGTGAGCGATAGATGATGGCGCGTCTGGACATCCTGGCCGACACGGGCGACAGGTTCGAGACGATCGAAGTGATCATCTTCGTCGTGCTGATCGGCATCAGCATCATCGGCGGGCTGATCCAGCAGGCGATAAAGAAGCAGCAGGAGAAACGCGCCGAGGAGGCCCGACGGCAGCAGCGAGAACGCGCCGCCGAGGGGCGGGGCATTCAGCCGGCGCCGCAGCGGCAGCCGCAACAGCCGCCGCAGCGCCGCCAGCAACAGCCGCAGCCCATGCCCTCACTCGTCCGCCAAGTCCGCCAGATGTTCGGCCTCCAGCAGAAGGCGCCCCGGCGCGCCGGCGGCGCCCCGCCGTTCCCCCAGCCGGCCGCCCCGCAGGCCGAGGTCGTCCTCGAGCCCGCCCGGCGGGCCCGCCGGGCCGCGCGGCTCCGTGCCAAACGTCCGACCCTCGCCGCTCCTCAGCCGCCGCCCGCCGCCATGCCCGACGCGACGCCCACCGAGGGCCCGCCCGTGCCGGTGGCGCTGAGCAGCCCCGAGCAGGCCCGCTTCGCCATCATCTACCACGAGATTCTCGGCCCGCCGAAGGCCCTCCGCGGCCGCGAGGAGATGTGGGACGCCTGAGCCGCGCGCGGGGGACGCCCGCCGCCGGGCCAGCCGCTTCCTCCCGGCCCGCTGTCTGCGCATTTCGTGGGCTCCGAGGGCTTCGTGCAATTCGTGGATCGGATGGACGCCGTGGACTTCGACAGGTCGCTCCTGGCCGCCGTCGAGCGGCGCGTGCCGCTCGTCCGTGAGCCGTATGCGCAGATCGCCGCCGACCTCGGCGCCGCCGAAGACCACGTGCTCGCCCGCCTCGCGGCGCTGCGCGGCCCCGGCGGCCTCGTCCGCGAGATCAGCGCCCTCTTCGACGCCGCCGCCCTCGGCTACGACCAGGCGCTTGTCGCAATGGTCGTGCCGCCCGAGAAGCTCGACGCCGCCGGGCGGACCGCCGCCGCCCATCCAGGCGTGTCGCACGCCTACGGCCGGGAGGGCGAATACGACCTCTGGCTCACCCTCGCCGTCTCCCCGGGCAGCCGCCTCGGGCTCGATCGCGCCGCCGAGCGGCTCGCGGCCGCCTGCGGAGCGGCCTGCCATCTCGTCCTGCCGGCGCTCAAGCGCTACAAGCTCGACGTCCGCTTCGCCGGCGGGGCGGCTGCGTCTGAGGAAGCGCCCCCGGCCGACGCGCCGCGAGGCGGGCCGCCGAAGCTCACCGGCCGCCAGCGCCGCGCCGTCAGCGCCCTCCAGGCGGACCTGCCCAACCGGCCCGACCCGTTCGCCCCGCTCGCGGGGGCCGCCGGGCTCGACGCCGACGACCTGCTCGTCGCCGCCGCCGACTTCCTCGCCGCCGGGTGGATGCGACGATACGCCGCCGTCCTCCGACACCGCCGAATGGGCGCCGCCGCCAACGTGCTGGTCGCGTGGCGGGTGGACGCCGCCCGCGCCGACGCCGCCGGGGCCGCCGCCGCCGCCATCGAGGAGGTGAGCCACTGCTACCTTCGCCCGGCCCGGCCGGGCTGGCCGTACACGCTCTACACCATGGTCCACGGCCGCAGCCGCGACGACTGCCGCCATACCGTCAGCCGCCTCGCTGCCGCCCTCCCTGCCTCCGGCGCCCCCTCCCGACCGACCGACCAACCGACCGGCGGACCGACTGACCAGTCTTCCCCGGCCTTGCTCTGGACGCTCAGCGAGTATGCCAAGCGCCGCATCCGTCTCTTCTGTCCCGCCGAAGCCGAGTGGGAGGCGCAGCATGCCGCGGAAGCCTGAGCGGGCCGCGAATAAGAAGGCGGCGGCCGCTGGTGGCCGCCGCCGCGATGTTGTCATGGTCCCGAAGTCCGCCGCCGTTTTGTCGTCGGGATCGAAAACCCCGACGTCGCCTGCTACTTCCCGTCGGCGGGGGGCGAATCGGGCGGCGCGCCCGGGGCGCCGGGCTCCTCGGCGATGGCCTCGCCCTCGCTGATGGTCCGCAGATACGCCTCCACCTGCGCCCGATACTCCGGCGCCACCTCGGCCAGGCGCGACTCGTAAAGCTCGCGCAGCTTGTCGGCCTTCAGCTTCTCCTGGCCGCTGGCGCCCACGCCCTTCTCGGCCGAGGTGCCCTTCTGCATGCCCTTCTGACCCGGAACGCCGAACGCGTCCTGCACCACGATCGCCGGACGCTCGGTGTCCTTGGGCATCGTCTTGAGCTGCCCGAACCGCCGGGCGTACTGCTCGACGAAGTTCCCGAACTGCTCATTGGTCATGCCGACGGCCTTGAGGAGGTTCGGGTCGATCTCGCCGGCCTTTCGGCGGGTGTCGGCGGCGTCGATGACCCGCCCGACGGATTGCAGCGTGGCCTGCTGGACGGGGTCGAGGCCGAGGTTCTCCGGCAACTGCACGTCGCCGCGCTGGGCCGCGGA
>CAZMDT010000441.1:0-2714 GCA_964564965.1 uncultured Planctomycetaceae bacterium
CAGCTACGAGATCAGCGTGCCCGGCTCGCTGGGGCGGTGCATCCGCGTGCTGGTCCACTGGAACACGACGAAGCCGGCCGAGGCGATCAGCACGAGCATGCCGAGGGCCGTCGCCCGAAGCGCCAGGTCGAACGTGATGCCGCCGCCGAGGTTCACCCAGGTGTGCGTGATAGCCATGCCGGGCCATTGCAGGAGCATGGCGCCGCCGACGAGCACGATGACGGCGGCCAGGACGGCGAGCGCCTTGCACGCCAGGGGCGACCAGCGCGACAGGACGTAGGCGATGGCCCCGGTGAAGAGGGCAAAGAAGCCCGGCAGCACGAGCGGGTGCTGGATGATGTCCATCGCTTCACTCATGGGTCTAGCATTCCTTGCGGAGCTTCTGGGTCTTGAGCTGCGACAGGCGGACCAGGTCGGCGAAGGTGTAGAGCGGCTTGTGCGTGTCGGCGTCGATGGCGGTGCACATCCGCTCCGTGCAGGAGTAGCACGGGTCCACGCTGGCGAGCGTGATGGCCACGTCGGGAATCTGCTCGCCGATGCAGGAGGCCTTGAACGTCGGCACGTTGTTGAAGCTCGGGGCGCGGACCTTGTGGCGCACGGGGCGGTTCGTGCCGTCGGAGCGGACGTAGTGGAACGTCTCGCCGCGCGGGGCCTCCACGTGCCCCACGCCCTCCCCCGGCGGAATCGCCTCCACCTTCGCGTCGATCTCGCCGCCGGGGTTCTTCAACAGGTAGTCGCAGCACTGGCGGATGATCTTCACCGCCTCGAAGCATTCCCACAGCCGCACCAGCGTCTTCGACAGCACGTCGCCGTCGGGGGCCGTGTGAACGTCCCACGCCACCCGGTCGTACGCGGCGTACGGGTCGTCGCGGCGGACGTCGATGGGCAGGCCGCTGCCGCGGACGGTCGGGCCGAGCGCGCCGTACAGCTTCGCGTCCTCCGGCGACAGGATGCCCACCCCCTTCAGCCGGGCGTGGAGAACCGGGTCGTCCAGCACCGCCTTGGTGAGCATCTCCATCGGGCCGATCAGCTCGGCACAGGCCTTGTCGATGGCCTTGAGCTGCTCGTCGTCGATGTCGCGGCGGACGCCGCCGATCTTGCAGTTGGCGTAGTTGACGCGGCTGCCGGTGGCGGTCTCGAGGACGTCCATGACGGGCTCGCGGTACTTCCAGGCCCACATGAAGACGGTGTTGTACCCGAGGAAGTGCCCCGCGAGACCGACCCACAACAGGTGCGAATGCAAACGCTCGAGCTCGTTGACGATGGTCCGCAGATACAGCGCCCGCTCGGGCACGTCGACGTGGGCGATCTCCTCGACGGCCTGGATGTACGCCAGCGGATGGCTCGCCGAGCAGATGCCGCAGACGCGCTCGACGACGAACGGCACCTGGTCGAAGGTTTTCGACTCGTCGAGCTTCTCGATGCCGCGGTGGTTGTAGGAGATCCGCACGTCCACGTCGACGACGGTCTCGCCGTCGACGGTGAGCTGGTAGAACTCGGCCTCCTCCTGGAGGGGGTGGAACGGGCCGATGTTGACGATGGCTCGATGGCTCATGGGGTCCCTCCTGCCTCGCTGACGTCGGGTGAGGACTGGTTCGGCGGCAGGGGCGGCCGGTCGAGCACCTGGTCGAAGTCCTTCCGCAGGGGGTGGACGCCCTCCGGCCAGGAGTCGTCGAGGATCAGCCGCCGCATGTCGGGATGCCCGCGGAAGTTCGCCCCGAGCAAGTCGTGCATCTCGCGCTCGATCCAGTTGGCGGCGGGCACGACGTTGGCGATGGAATCGACCGCCAGGTCCGGCGCCTCGGCGAGCACCTTCAGCGTCACCACGACGCCCTGCGGCTCGAAGGCCCAGTGGTAGAGGCAGTCGATGCCGTCGCGGACGTCGATGCCGGTCGCGGTGGCCAGCCGGCAGCCGTCCATCGCGATCATCCTCCCGGCGACCTCCACCGTCCTCGCCGGGTCGATGCGGGCGAAGCCGCGCCGCGGCTCGCACTGGTTGACGTCGATCACGGCGTCGCCGAGCTTCTCCAGCACCTCGCCCACGAAGCCCATCAGGGGCACTTCGGTTTCGGTCTGGACAACAGTCATTTCAGCGCTCCGCTTGCAGCAATGACGAGTTTCAAAGCCCGAATGGCGAATCGGGCCCGAGGCACGAATGAACGAAGCGGACACGGCACCGCTGCTCGGCGGCGCCGTCCGCCCTCCTCATTCGGGCATGGGGCCATTCGTCATCGTTTCGACGTTCGGGTTTCGTCATTCGGGTTCTGCCAAAGGGGCTACAGCGTCTTCAGATATTCCATGCCCTTGACGGCGGCGTCGATCATCGCCTCGGGCTTCGGCGGGCAGCCGGGCACGTACAGGATGATGGCGTTCGGATCGACGGCCCGGATGGCCTCGTCGACGGGGGCGCCCATGTGGTAGGCCTCGGTGAAGATGCCCTGCGCCAGCGAGCACGCCCCCACGGCGATCACGACGCACGGCTTGGCGGTCTGCATGTAGACTTCCTGGAGCCGCGGCATCGCCTGGCGGGTGCACACCCCCGTGACGGCCAGCACGTCCGCGTGCCGCGGCGAGCCCACCAGCACCATGCCGAACCGCTCGATGTCGTACCGCGGCGTGAGCAGCTCCAGCACCTCGATGTCGCAGTTGTTGCAGGCGCCCGTGTTCACGTGGTACACCCACAGCGACTTGCGGAGGGCCGTCTTGAACAGCGT
>CAZMDT010000442.1:0-2710 GCA_964564965.1 uncultured Planctomycetaceae bacterium
TCGCCGCGCGCGAGCCCGGCGGGCCGGCGCCGGAGAAGCTGAGCGCGGAGTTCGAGGCGGTGGTGGCGGAGTACGAAGCGTTCATGAAAGCCCGGGCCTCGAGCGTGCTGGTGGGGGTGGCGCGGCGGAAGATCATGGAGGTGGCGCTGACGTACGCCCAGGCGGACGCGTGGGACGTGGCGGACGGACTCTACGCGAGGCTGCTCGCCGGCGGGCCGGACCTCCGCCGGCCCGAGCGGCTGCGCTTCTGCCGCGGGCTCTGCCAGCTCGGCAAGGTCATGCCCGATCATGCCCGGGGGGTGCTGACGGCGCTGACGAGCGCGCCGCCTGAAGGCGCCGCGGGGGGGCCTGGGTCCGGCGAGGCGTTCGCCGGTAGCTGGCGTCACTTCGATGCCGACGGCCGCAAGCTGACGGAAGCTGATGAACTGAGATCGATGAGCAGGGGCGCGACGGGCGGCGGCAGAGCTGAAGGCGCCGAGTCCGGCGACGGGCACGCCCGGTCGCCCTTGCCCCTGCCACCGGTCGAGAGCCCCGGCGGACCCGCCGGCGCGGCAGCACCCGCCGAGTTGGGACCGGACTACGAGGACAAGGCGGCCCGCCTGAGCGACACGCTGGCCATGGCGGCGATCCGTCGCAGCCACGAGCGCCAGGCCGCCCAGATCGCGCGCCTGCAGAGCCAGCCGCAATGGCAGCCGGCGCAGCAGCAGGCGGGGCAGCAGAGGCAGGCCCCCGCGGCGCCGGTGCTGTCGGAGGCGGAGCTTGCCCGTCAGCAGGCGGCGTTCGAGGCGGCCTACGCGATTTTCCAGGCGATCCGGAAGGAGTTTGCGGCCACGCCCACGGCGGCGCAGGCCCGCGGCGAGATCATGGTGATGGCGGATCACTGGCGGTCGATCGTCCAATGGCAGCGGGCGGCGGCCCTGACGGGGCAGTTCCTCAAGGACAACGGCGAGGACGGACAGCTTCCGCAGCTGCGCCTGGCTATCGCGCGCGATTACCTGGCCTGGGCGGGCAGGCCCGTCGAGCGGCAGCCCTCGCCGCAGGCGATGCTGGCGGAGGTGGCGGCGCGCTTCGACCGGGCGCGGCAGGAGCTGGCGGCGGTGGTGGAGCAGTTTGGCGAGGAGAAGCCGATCATCCACCAGGCGCAGTGGGAGATCGCCAACAGCTTCCTGACGCAGGCGCGGGTGGTGAACGCGTTCAGCCCGACGCTGGCGCGCGGGCAGTTCGTCCGGGCCGCCAAGGAGCTGCTCGCCGTGGCGCGGAAGTTCCACGACCATCCGAACATCGCGCAGATTCCGCAGATGCTGTGGAGCATCGCCGGCGAGCTGGCGGGGCGGGAATACCACGACGAGGCGATCATCGTCTGGACCGACCTGACGATCGAGTACCCCACGCACGCGCTGGCGATGCAGGCGATGGAGCGGATCGCGCAGACGTACCAGAGCAACCTGGGGCGCCCGCTGCGGGCCGCCGAGGCGTACCTCGATCTCAACTTCGCGCGCGGCGGCGACGACCGCGCCGCGCAGGATACGATCTTCCAGATCGGCTCGGGCCTCAGCGGCGCGAAGCGATGGGTGGAGGCGCTGCACGTGCTGGAGACGTTCGTGGCGAGCTTCCCGCGGCACCCGCGCGCCGGCGAGGCCCTCACCATGGTCGGGCAGATCCACCAGGCCAACGAGGCCTGGGAGGATGCCATCGCCGCCTACCGGCGGGTGATCGAGGAGTTCCCCTCGGGCAACTGGGTGCGGACGGCCAAGTGGGCCATCGCCGAGTGCACCATCAATCTCAGCCGCTGGCGCGACGCCATGGACGGCTACCGGTCGTACCTCGCCGCCTACCCGCAAGACGGCAACCGGGCGGAGGCGGAGCGGCGGATCGGCATTCTGAAGGACCTGGCGCGGTACCAGGCGCTGGCCGACGAGAAGGCCCACCCGAAGGCGTTCGACGCCCAGTACCAGATCGCGACGATCGTCCTGGGGAAGCTGTCGAACCAGGTGAAGGCGGTGATCGAGTACCGCAAGGTGGCGGCCAACTGGCCGCGGAGCCATCTGGCCGATGACGCGACGTACAACGTCGGCACGACGCTGCTGGCCATGGGCGAGACGGACAAGGCGCGGACGGCGCTTCTGGAGGTGGCCGCCAAGTACCCCAACAGCCCGCTCGCCGACGACGCGCTGTACGTGGTGGGGCAGAGCTACGAGGAGGAGGCACAGCGGCTGTCTGGCGTGACGCGGGCGAGCACCGTCAAGCGGGCCCAGGAGAAGGCACAGAGGGAGGCGTACCAGATGGCCCAGGCGGGGCGTGACGAGCGCCGCCAGCGGAACACCGAGGAGCTCGAGAGGCTCAAGAAGGGCGGCAAGGACGATCTGGCGGAACTCGAGAAGGCCCGCTTCGCCGCCCAGCAGTCGCAGTACGGCCAGAACGCGGCGATCCTGCTCGGCGGGCAGGCGGCGCAGGCCGCCGAGGTCCTGACGGCCAAGCAGCTCGCCGACCGCCAGGACAAGATCAACGCCGCCCTGCGGCGTGCGGTGTCGGCCTACACGCAGGCCTCGGAGGTGGCGGCGGCGGACAAGGCGGACGACAGCCTGCTGCAGATGGCGGTGATCTACGCGGAGCGCCTGAAGGACCCGGACGCGGCGATGAGGACGTACCTGGAGATCGTCCGGCAGTTCAGCGGCACGAGCGTGGCGGAGGACGCGAGCTGGCGGATCGC
>CAZMDT010000443.1:0-2691 GCA_964564965.1 uncultured Planctomycetaceae bacterium
TCATGACCGGCGAGTACGCCCACACCCGAAACGTCTTCAGCGTCGGCTGGGGAATGAGCCCCGCCGAACGCACCCTCGCCGACGAGTTCAACGACGCCGGCTACCACACCGTCTACGTCGGCAAGTGGCACCTGTGCGGGCACATCGCCGCCCCGCCGCCGCGCCCGGGGCTGCCCGGCTACCACCGCGTCCCCCGCCGCTACCAGGGACGATGGCAGAAGTGGTTCGGCTTCGAGGTCTGCAACAACCACTTCAACACGCACTACTTCGAGGACGACGACCTCACCCCGCGCCGCGTGCCGGGCTACCAGACCGACGGCCTGTTCGACCTGGCCATGCGATACCTCCGCGACGCCCGCCCCAAGGACCGCCCCTTCTGCTGCGTGCTGAGCGTCGAGCCGCCGCACTTCCCCTACGAGGCGCCGGAAGCCCTGGCGGCCGAGTGGCGCGGCCGCGACATCAAGCTGCCGCCGAACTACATGGCCGCCGACGAATACCCCGTGCCGCTCCAGCGGGGCGTCGCGGAGGAGCACCACCTGACGCCCGAGCGGCGGCGCATCTACTACGCGATGATCGAGAACCTCGACGCCAACGTCGGGCGGCTCATGGCGTACCTCGAGGCCGAGGGCCTCGCCGGCAGCACCGTGGTGGTGTTCCTCAGCGATCACGGCGAGATGGGCGGCGCGCACCGCATCGACGCGTACCTCAAGCAGTACCCGTTTGAGGAGTCGGTGGGCATTCCCTTGATCGTCGCGGGCGGCGGCTGCACCCGGCAGGCCGGCGCCCTCATCGACGACCCGGTGGCCTGCGAGGACCTGCTGCCCACGCTGCTGGGCCTGGCGGGTCTGCCCGCGCGCACGGACCTGCCCGGAACCGACCTCGCGCCGCTGATCCGCGGCGAGCACGACCGGCTCGGCCGCGAGGGCGTGATGCTCGAGTTCGTGCACGACCCGCGGGGCAAGTCGCCGTTCCACGAGCAGGCCTGGCGGGCGTGGCGCGGGCGGCGGTGGAAGTACAGCGTGCTCGGCCCGCGTGCCGACGCCGCCCGGCCGTGGCAGCTCTTCGACCTCCGGGACGACCCTTACGAGATGCACAACCGCATCGACGACCCCGCCTGCGGCGAGCACGCCGCCCGCTGCCACCGCCTGCTGCGGGAGCGTCTGGCCGCCACGGACGACCCCTTCATCCTCGGCGCCGCCTTCGGCTGCCCGGCCCTGAACACCTGGCCGGAGGCATAGGACCGTGGGCGCCGGAGCGGCCGCCAGGCGGCGCGGCGCGGGCAGGGGAGCATCTCCGCGCGGCTGGACGCTCGCCCGGCGGAAAAGGCCTCGGCTCGACGTGGAAGGCCTACCACCGTGCCTTTCGGCCCGGCGTCACTCGAACGGATACCACCGGATGCCGGGGTCCGCATGAATCCCCAATCGCCGGCCGCTGTCGGCGTGGCCGTCGAGGAAGAGGAGGTTGACTCTCGCCGTGGGATCGCTCTTGCTGCCGCCGGCGGTGGCGAAGTGTCGCCCCACCACCGGGTCGATCTCGTGGTATGACTCGAACAGCGGCCACACGTGGTATCCGGCGCCGTCGAAGAGCACCGGCGTTTCGGCCGGCTCGACCACGTCCCGAACGAGAAACAGGTGGTTGAACCCCTGAACACTCGGCAGCGACTGGCTGAGGAACGATCGGTCTGTGTGGTTTTCCCAACCGTCCGGCCAGGTGTCCCGCGAGGAGTTCATCCCGTAGAACGTGTCCACCGTGATCCCCGTGGCCTTCGAGGTGACTCGCCAGTAGTTCCAGACATTCTCGGTGAAGTCCGGCTGATACACGCTGGCGGGATGGATGCCTTCGGCGTCGCCGGCCTTGGGGCAGCGGAAGGTGGAACTGCCCACGCTGGGCCCCCGGCGGTAGGCGGCGTCCAGCGTGTAGTCCGGCGGGACCGGGGCCGGCACCGCGGCCTGATCGGGCGCGGACGCGTAGCCCAGGTTCACCATCAGCGTGGCGTAGTGCTCCCAGTGGTCCGCCCGCGACCCGGACGGATTGATGTAGCACGATGGCATCACGTGTCCGCCGAATTCGGTGACGTACATTGCGTACGCCGGGCCCAGGCTGCGCAGGTTCGACAGGCACACCGCCGACCGGGCCAGCTCCTTCGCCTGGTTGAGGGCCGGCATCAGAATCGTCAGCAGAAGCGCGATAATGGCGATAACGATCAGCAGCTCGATCAACGTAAAACCGCGTTCCGTCATGTCAGTCCGCCCCGGCGCACCTCGTGTTCCGGAGACATCATACTGGAGTTGGGCATCGAGTGCAGCGGACGCCATGCCTGATTGCTCATTCAGCCGGCGCTGGCCGGGAGTCTCGCGACTATGGCAAGGACTGCGGGAGGGGTCGTCTAGCGCTCCTCCGGCGGGGCAGTGCTCCGCCGGTCGGCCAGCCCGAAGAGGCGGGCAAGAGCCCCGCACTTCGCGCGCTGTCCGCCCGCCCGGGCAGTGTTGGAGACTGTCGGCCGGACGGTGCGATTCCAGGCCCGGGCTCGCCACGTCGACGGAGAGCCGAAGGCGGGTCAAAACCCCGGCAACGGGGGACCGTCACCGCGCCCGAACCCCGGCAAGGATGAGGCAACGGCCTGCCGGTAGGCCCGCAGGGCCGGAATACGGTAGCCCCGGGTGGAGCGCCCCGCCGCAGGCGGGAAGCGCA
>CAZMDT010000444.1:0-2688 GCA_964564965.1 uncultured Planctomycetaceae bacterium
CGAGTACGAGGGCACCTACTCGCTGCCCGAGGCCCAGCTTGACCGCTTCATCATCAGCGTCAGGGTCGACTACCCCAGTTGGGAAGAGGAGCTGGAGATTATGAGGAAGTCGCCCGACGTGGCGCCCGCCTCCGAGGAGACCACCCGGGAGGTGCTCCACAAGGACGAAATCCTCGTGCTCCAGCAGCTCGTTCGCCGGATACCCGCCGCCGACCACATCTACCACTACGCCGCCAAGCTCGCCCGCGCGACCCGCTCGTCGGAAGCCGACGCGCCCGATTTCATCAAGGACTGGCTGAGCTGGGGCGCCGGGCCGCGAGCCAGCCTCTACATGATCCTCGCCGGAAAGGCGAGGGCGGTGCTCCACGGACGCTACCACGTCGCCATCGAGGACGTGCAGGCCGTGGCGCACCCGGTGCTGCGGCACCGAATCATTCCGAACTTCGCGGCGCAGTCGGAGGGCGTCTCGTCAGACGACGTCATCGACAAGCTGTTGCAGACGATTCCGGCCGACGAGCGGCTGTACGAGAAGACCTAGCGCGGCGGAGCGGACGATGGCGAAGCGGGCATCGAGGCTGAAGTACCTGGACCCGGAGATTCTCCAGGAGATCGGCTCGCTGGAGCTGGTCGCCCGGGAGGTGGTGGAGGGGCTGCGGGTGGGGATGCACCGCAGCCCGCTGCGGGGCTTCAGCACCGAGTTCGCCCACCACCGCCCGTACGTGCCGGGCGACGAGCCGCGCCACCTCGACTGGCGGGTCTACGCCCGCACGGAGCGCTACTACGTCAAGCTCTACGAGGCCGAGACCAACTTCGACGCCAACCTCCTGCTCGACGCCAGCGCCTCGATGCGCTACGGCTCCGGGTCGATCACGAAGCTGGAGTACGCGAAGTACATGGCCGCGAGCCTGGCGTACCTGACCATTGAGCAGCACGACTCGGCGGGGGTGGCCGTGTTCGACGCCGAGCTGCGGCGCTACATCGCTCCCTCGAGCACGATGGCCGTCATCCGGAACATCGACGAGGAGCTCCAGAAGGCCGAGCCGGTGCCGAGGACGGACATCGCGGCACTGCTGCACGAGTTCGCCAATCGCATTCCGCGTCGGGGCTTCGTGATGTTGTTCTCCGACCTGTTCGACCACGTGGAGGAATTCGTCAAGGGGCTCGACCACCTGCGATTCCGCGGGCACAACGTCACGGTCTTTCACGTGATGGACCCGTACGAGCTGGAGTTCCCCTTCACGGGCACCTGGCGGTTCCTCGGGCTGGAGAACGAGCCGGAGATCACCACCCAGCCGAAGCGCATCCGGGCGGCCTATCTGGAGGAGCTTCGGAAGTTCGTCACGCAGATCCGCTCAGCCTGCGAACGCAGCCACGTGGATTACGTGCTGGTGGATACCTCCCGCCCGATCGAGGAGGTGCTGTCGGCGTATCTGATCAAGCGGATGACGATGACGGCGAAGTCGGGCTGACGGCCGGGGTTGCCGCGGCGCCTCAGCCGGCGCAGGCCCACGCCTCGTCCACCATGGCCAGGTAGTTGTCGAGGGGAATGTAGTTGGCCACGCTGTTGCCCGTGCCCAGGCAGTAGCCGCCGCCGGGCAGGCACACCTCAAGCGTCTCCCGCACCCGCCGCCGGATCGCCTCTTCGTCGGCCCGGCAGAGGAAGTCCACGTCGATCCCTCCCAGAAGCGCCACCCGCTGCCCGTACGTGCGCTTCACCTCCCGCACGTCCTCAATCGTGTCCTCGAAGCTGTGCTTCCCGTCGATGCCCACGTCGTCGATGAGGTCGTCCATGATGTCGGCGAGGTTCCCGCAGGCGTGCAGCAGGTAGGGCCGGCGGGCCTCGTGGCACATGGCGGCGAGCTTCCTATGGCCGGGGAGGACGAACTCCCGCATGTCGTCCGGGGAGAACATCAGGCCGGTCTTGAAGCCCATGTCGTCGCTGCCGAAGACGAGGCGGACGCGGTCGAACCGGAGGACGCAGGCGAGCATGGCCGTGAAGTACTCCTCGAGCTTCGCGGCGATAGCGGCGACGAGGTCGCGGTGCTCGTAGAGCGCGTAGCAGAGGCTCTCGTAGCCCATCAGCCACGTCAGGTGCTCGGCGAAGTGCCCCTGGCTCGGCGTGATCAGGCACATGTCGTCGGGGACGTTGCGCTGGAACCACTCCAGCGGGCGGGTCACTTCGGGGCCGGTTGGATCCGGCCAGGGGTAGCGCTCGAAGTCCGCCCAACCCGTGATCGGCCCCCGATGCTCGTCGCGGAAGCCCCGCCCGCCGTCGCGCTTGAGTGCGGCGGTGTCGTCGGCGACGGCGTTGTGGAACTGCCACGCCGGGCCCAGCGGGCGCACGTTCACGTAGTCGAAGCCCAGGAACCGGTACACCGCCACGTGCTGCCGCCACTGTCCGTCCTGGTCGCCCGGGGCGCTTTGCCTCAGGCCGAAGCGCTTGGCGATGGCCCGCTCGATCTCGCCGTCGTGGAACAGCTCGATGTGGTGCGGACGCGCGGGCGTGCCCTTGCGGAGGATGTTGTCGACGAGCCCGTCGGGGTCGGGCCGGTGGGGGCGTTCGAGGGCAGGCGTTGGGGGCATGTGGCGTCTCCGGTGGTCAGTTGACGGGCGGGTCGGTCTCGTACGTCAATGTCGGCTGGCCAGTGCGGTGGCGGACGTCGGCCTGCAGGGCCATCAGCGCGCGGC
>CAZMDT010000445.1:0-2661 GCA_964564965.1 uncultured Planctomycetaceae bacterium
CATTCACTCCACCGCCTCCAGCCACCACCGCGTCATGCTCGTCGAGCTGATGGGCCGTAACGCCGGCTGGCTGACGCTGCACGCCGGCCTGGCCGGCGGGGCGGACGTGATCCTGATTCCGGAGATTCCGTTCGACGTGGAGAAGGTGGCCGAGAAGTGCCTCGGGCGGTATCGGGGGGGGAAGGGCTTCACGATCATCGCGGCGGGCGAGGGGGCGGTGCCGGTCGGCGGGAAGCAGTTCGTTGACCAGGTGGTGGAGAAGTCGCCCGACCCGATCCGCCTGGGCGGCGTGGGCAAGTACGTCTCCGACAGGCTGATGGAGATGACGGGGCTGGAGAGCCGGGCGATCGTGCTGGGGCACGTGCAGCGGGGCGGCACGCCGACCGCCTACGACCGCGTGCTGGCGACGAGCTTCGGCTACCATGCCTTCGAGCTGCTCCGGAAAGGGAAGTTCGGGGAGGTCGTCGTCCAGCGCGACGGGCAGGTCGGCTCGGTGCCCATCGCCGAGGTGGCGAACAAGGTCCGCACCGTGCCGCGCGACTACCCGCTGATCGCCGCCGCCCGCGCCGTGGGAACCTGCTTCGGCGATGGCGGGCCCGGCGACTGACCCCGCAACAACGACAGCGGATGTCACGGAAGACCACAGGGAGGCAGCATGTCCGGCTGATCGCGGGCTGTGCTGTTGCGCTGTGGGGGGCTTCTGCGGGCGCCGCGGAGCGCGCGGCCGGGACGGCCACGAAGCCGGACGCGCCCCGCGAGGCGCTTTCGCATCGCGTCTCGAAGCTCGTGGCGGCTTACGAGAAGCCGTCGCGGGCGACGGTGGGCGTTTCGGCCGTCGATCTGCGGACAGGCCGGGGCCTCCTCTCCGTGCGCGCCGCCAGGCCGTTCACCCCCGCCAGCAACCAGAAGCTGCTCACCAGCGCGTTCATCCTGGCGCGATACGGCGGCGACTACGCGTTCGCCACGCACGTCTATCGGCGCGGCGACAACGTCGTCGTCGTCGGGGGCTACGACCCCACGCTCGGCGATCCGGTCCTCGCGGCGGAGGGCGAGAGGAGCATCTACGCCGAGCTTGACCGGTGGGCGGCGGCCGCTGCCGGGAGCTTCGGCGAGCGGGCGGTCCGTGACATCGAGCTGAGCAGCCCCGCCGAGAAGGCCTCACCCCGGCATCCGGATTGGCCGGAGGACCAGTACGGGCGGTGGTATGCCGCCCCCGCCGGCGCGCTGAACTTCCACAACAACTGCATCGACGTGTTCTTCGAGGCGGGCAAGACCGAGGCGAAGCCGGTGCTCTCGCCCCGCAGCCGCTACGTCGCCGTGGTGAACAAGGTCAAGCTGGGCAAGCGCAATCTGTGGTCGTTGCGGACGGCCGACGGCGGGGCGACAGTGGTTCTGACGGGGACGGTGACGGGGGAGAAGTCGTGGCCGTTGAGCGTTCCGGTGCCCCAGCCGGCCATGCTGCTTGGGCGCGTGCTGGCCGACCGCCTGGCGGCGAAGGGGGTGCGCGTCGCGGGGAGCCTTCGCCGCGTGGGCCCGATTCCCGCCACAGCCGACATGACGCCGCTGTGCACCACGTCGCGTCCGCTCGCCGTGGTGATGGCGCGGGCGAACAAGCGGAGCCTGAACATGGCCGCCGAGTGCATGCTGCTCTGCGCGGGCGACGGCACGTGGGCGGGCAGCGCGAAGCTGATGGCCGAGGGGCTGGTTCGGGCGTACGCGGTCCGGGCGGGCGAGATCGCGCCGGTCGACGGCAGCGGGCTGTCGTGCGGCAACCGCGTGTCGCCGGCGGCGATGACGACCGTCCTGGCGGGCGTTGTCGCCCGGCCGGACGGGGCCGTGCTGCTCAGAAGCCTGCCCGTGTCCGGCGTGGATGGCACGCTGGCGCGGCGGCTGGGCGGGCCGGGCCGCCGCGGGCGCGTCGCCGCCAAGACCGGCTACATCGCGGGCGTGTCGTGCCTCAGCGGGTACGTTCTCGACGCCTCGGGTGCCCCGGCCGTTGCCTTCGCCGTGCTGGTCAACGACGTTCCCCCCGGCCAGGCGTGGCAGGCCAAGCAGCTCGAGGACCAGGTCGCGGCGGCGCTGGTCGAGACGGTTGGGCGGTAGCGGCGCCGCGCCGCGCCGGCGGCGCGCGGCGCCCGGGGGCTCAGCCTTCCGCCAGCTCGCCGACGATCTCCTCGGCAAGGTCCTTCGCGGTGACGATGCCGACGTGGCTGTCGGCGTGCTCGACGACGGCCAGCACCACGCGCTCTCGCTGCATGCGGTACAGCGCGTCGGTGACCGTCATGTCGGCCGGCAGCACCAGCGGCGGCGTCGCCCCCTCGCCCGGGGGCGAACCGTCGTCGGCGATCAGCACGTCGTAGATGTCGAGCACGCCGACGACGCGCCGGCCGGCGTCGAGCAGGGGGATGCGCGAGTAGCTGTGGTCGCTCATGAGCTGGCGGAGCTGCCCGCGCGTGACGTCGGCCGGGGCGGCGACGACCGCCGACATCGGGCGCATGGCGTCGGCCAGCGTCACCTCTGCCAGGTGCGCCACGCGGTCGGCCATCACCGACTGGAAGTGGGTCAGCACGCCGCTGGCGCGTCCCTCGGCGACGATGCCGTCGAGGCCGGTCGGCCCGACGGCCACCGGGGCCCTTCGCCCTGCCGGGGTGAGGCACATCA
>CAZMDT010000446.1:0-2653 GCA_964564965.1 uncultured Planctomycetaceae bacterium
GCTCGGGTTCCTGGCCCAGGTCGACCCGACGCAGGCCCGGGGCGACTACCGGACGTTCAGCCGCGACGGCAAGCGGATGGCGATGGTCGTCAACCCGACGCAGAACGACGAAGGCCCCTTCTCCCAAAACTACGTGATCCGCCCCGGCGACGAGCTGATCCTCATGGCCTACGAGAAGCCGGAATTGCGGGGAGCGGGCTATCCACTTCCCTCTACCAACCACAAGATGTAGTATGAGGGGATGGTTGGCGATGATCAGCGATACCCTGTTGGCGGCGTGGATTACCCCAGAACTCTCCAAGAGTTCGACGAATGGTTCGCCTCGGAGGAAGCATGCGCCCGGTATTTGCGGCGTGTGCGGTGGCCCGAGGGCTTCCGATGCCCAAAATGCCAAGGGAAAACTGCCTGTGCCACGGCCCGAGGTCAACTGAAGTGCCTGAAGTGCTACCGGCAGACATCGACAACCGCGGGAACCATCTTTCAGGGCACCCGAAAACCATTGCGCATGTGGTTCCAAACGATGTGGTATGTCACGAGTCAGAAGTCGGGGGGGAGTGCATTGGGCCTGCAGCGGGTCTTGGGATTGGGCAGCTACCAGACCGCTTGGGCTTGGCTCCATAAGCTGCGCCGCGCGATGGTGCGGCCCGGTCGGGATCGCCTGCAAGGCTGTGTCGAGGTGGATGAGACCTACTTGGGCGGTGCGGAAGAAGGGGTTCACGGCCGAGAAACGGAAGACAAGGCGATCGTGGCCGTCGCGGCCGAGGAAGACGGCCGCGGAATTGGGCGGATTCGGCTGCGAAGAATTGCCGACGTGTCCGCGAATAGTCTGCACCCGTTTGTGGAGCGATGCATCACGCCCGGGGCGGTCGTTCACACGGACGCCTGGCCGGGCTACCATGGCATCGAGGCCAAAGGCTACAAGCACAAGGTCACCGTTCTGAGCCAGCATGATGAACCGGCACACCAACTGATGCCGCGTGTCCACCGAGTGGCTTCTCTGCTGAAACGCTGGTTGCTTGGGACCCACCAAGGGGCCGTGAGTCACAAGCATCTGGACTACTACCTCGATGAATACACGTTCCGTTTCAACCGAAGGCGTTCTCGAGCTCGTGGGCTCTTGTTCTACCGGCTCCTCCAGAACGCCGTGGTCGTTGATCCCGTGCCCTATGGCCAACTCGTCGGCGCCCAGAGCGACCGCGACCACAAGATATAGTGGGTGGTAGAGCGAAGTGGATAGCCCACTCCGCGAATTCCTTTCCGGGCCGGTGGGTCTGGTGCATGGCGGCCGGCGGCTTGAGCGCGGGCCGGTGAGGCGATCGCGGCCTCCGGTCTGCTCCTATTCTTCGCACGTCGCAGGTTGCGGCAATGTCCACCTTTTCATACCGGGGCTTTTCTTTCGATAGTTACGAAAGACGCCTTTGACGTAAGTTGAGTTGCACTCGACTTACGTCAAGGGGCCGTTTCCTAAGTCCCGCCGCCCGCGCTTGCGCGACTTGACTTTTTCCCTTGCCGGACACTTCATTCCTGCGCGGAACTCGCACGCAAGCCGTGTGTTGGCAGTTCCGCCACGCAGGAATCGAACCGTCTCCCGCTCGGCAAAGGAGAGCAAGCAATGCCCAAGCGAACGCGTTCCCGCGGCCGCCGCCCACACGCCCGCCGCCCACACGCCCGCCGCCCACGCAAACGCAGGCGTACCGGTCGACAGGCCCGTGCGGGCCGACAGACCCTTCGCTCCGAGAAGATCGGGGTCCTGCCCGTCCTCAACCACTTCCTCAAGCGGCTCCGTCTGGAGGAATGGCTCGAGGAGCACCTGCCGCCGGAGGACAAACGCGTGAAGGTTCCGGCGGCCAAAGCGCTGTTGGTGCTGCTGCGAAACCTCCTCATCTCGCGCGAGCCCTTGTACGGCATCGGCGAGTGGGCCGCCGGCTACGCGCCCGACCTGCTCGGCCTGACCCTCGACGAGTTGGAGGCCCTCAGCGACGACGCCGTCGGCCGGGCGTTGGGCTGCCTGTTCCGCTGCGAACAGGGGGCCTTCGTGCTGGCCGTGGTCCGGCACACGATCCGCGAGTTCGACGTCACGCTCGAGCAACTGCACAACGACTCCACCTCGATCACCTTCCACGGCAACTACGAAGACGCCGCCGAAGAAGGCACCCGTAGCGGGTGGCGCACCTTGGCGATCACCTGGGGACACAACAAGGACCATCGCCCCGATCTGAAGCAGTTGGTCTACCTCCTCACGCTCAGCGACGACGGCGGCGTGCCCGTCCACTTCCGTGCGGCTAGCGGCAACACTACCGACGACCAGACGCACGTGGACACCTGGAAGCTCCTCTGCGAGCTGGCCGGCCGCAGCGACTTCCTCTACGTGGCCGACTCGAAGCTGGCCACTGCCGAGAACATGGCCTATCTGCACCAGCACCGCGGCCGCTTTGTCACCGTGCTGCCTCGCACTCGCGGCGAGGACAAGGACTTTCGCCAGTCGCTCCGGGAGGGAAAGGTCTCCTGGCGCACGGTCTACGAAAAGATCGACGAGGAGGACGACCGCAAGAGAGTCCTGGACCGCTTCTCCGTGGCCAACGAGCCGACCACCACCGCCGAAGGCTATCGGCTGCTCTGGTATCACAGCACGCGCAAGGCCGAACTGGACGCC
>CAZMDT010000447.1:0-2639 GCA_964564965.1 uncultured Planctomycetaceae bacterium
CGGGACCATGCAGCTCTTTGTAGCTTCGCAGCCTGCTCTTGGACTCACAGCCGAACTTGCGCATGACAGGGATCTTGCCGTGGCTTGAGAACCCTGCGCCGAGGAACAAGACGATGTCGCGGTTTGCCCCCGGTACGGGGTTACCCAGTTCAGATAGTCCAGGCATGGTCGGCTCTCGCTATTCGTCTCTTCTCGAATTGCGGGTTCGCTGCCCCAGAAGCACCTGCGTCTCATCCCCGTCCATGTCGAGAGGGTACTTCTAGCGGGAGCGCGTGGCAAGGGGCGAGGTGGCTTCGGGCGGAGCCCTCTGGAGTGCCGTAGGCACGCGAGGCAGTGGCCCAGGGCGCCGAGCCGGCGGGGCCGGGCCGAGCCCCGAGAACCGGGGTCAATCGGCGAGGCGGAGGCGGATGGGGTCGCCGTCGCGCACGGCGGCGAATGCCTTGGGTTCCGCGAGGAGGCGGCCGAGGGGGTTGACGGGGCTGGCGGCCCGGGGGGCGCCGTCGGCGCGGCTGGCGGGGGTGCGGCCGAAGAAGATGCAGAACGCCGCGCCGGCCGGCCAGTAGCCCAGTTCGCCGGCGGCCACGTCGGCGCGGGCGTCGTCGGCGAGCGGCAGGTCGAGCCCGATGTCGAAGTACACCTCCTCGCCCCAGGTGTTGGCGACGGCGTCGATGGGCAGGGCGGCGAGAATGGCGGCGGCGGCGGGGGAGCCGTTGAGCTCGGCCTGGGCCCGGACGCCGCCGGCCTCGATGACGATGCGCGTGCTCACGTGGGGTCCTTCCGTGTGCCGGTCACTTGGCGAGTCGCAGGGCCAGGCAGACCAACCGCCCCTCGCCGGCGTTGGTGACGGTATGGGCCTCCTCGGGAGCCGTGGCGGCGAACTGCCCGGGCGCCAGGGGCGAGGACTCGCCGCCGGCGGCGATCACCGCGGAACCCATGATGACGTAGTAGGCCCGCTCCCCGCCGCTGACCTTGACGGACTGGCGGGCTTCCATGCAGATCAGCTCGGCGGCCAGCGCCTGGCCCTTGTGCAACTGGACGTGCTGGGGCCTGGCCGACCCGAACCGCACCTTCGCCACCGCGCTCACAATATCCATGCCCGCTCCTCTGCCGCGAGAGCCGCCGACTCGGCGGAACATGCTCCCCGGCCGAGGCGTCCAAACCGCCGGAAGCGCCGGGGCGCCTTTGTCTTATCGGCCAGGTTGCCGCGAGGCATCCAGCCGCGCGCCCGCCCGTGCCGGCCAAGGGAACGCCCCTGCCCGTGGCGGCGGCGCCGTGGTATCATACGCGGCGCCACTCCGCAACCGACATGAGACTCGCCCTGGCCCAGTTCAATCCGGTGGTCGGCGACATCGCGGGCAACCGCGAGCATATCGCGGGGACGATCGCCCGCGCCGCCGACGACGGCGCCGACCTCGTGATCTTTGGCGAGCTGTCGCTGCTGGGCTATCCGCCGCGCGACCTGCTCCGCAAGGAGCAGTTCGTCGCCGACAGCGTGGCGGCGGTTGCGTCGCTGGCCGGCGAGTGTCGCGAGACGGCCGCGCTCGTTGGCTTCGTGAGGCCGAACCCCGCCCCGTCGGGCCGGGGGCTTCAGAACGCGGCGGCCCTGCTGGCGGGAGGCAAGACTGCCGGCGTCTACGTCAAGGCGCTCCTGCCCACCTATGACGTGTTCGATGAGACGCGCTACTTCGAGCCGGGGACGGGGGCGAGCTGTTTCGAGCTGGGCGGCACGACCTTCGGGCTGACCATCTGCGAGGACTTGTGGGACGCCGCCGCCCTTGGCCGTGGGCTCTACGGTGCCGACCCCGTCGCCTCGCTCGCCGCCGCCGGCGCCCGCGTCATCCTCAACATGTCGGCCAGCCCCTTCCAGACCGGCAAGGCCGCACTGCGGGAGGACCTCTTCGCCCGGCAGGCCAGGCGCAGTCGCGCGGCGATCGTCTACGTCAACCAGGTCGGCGGCAACGACGAGCTGGTCTTCGACGGATGCAGTTGCGCCGTCTCGGGCGAGGGGGAGGTCTTCGCCAGGGCGAAGAGCTTCGCGGAGGACCTGCTGCTGGTGGATCTCGACGAGCGCACCGGGCGGGTGGAACCGCCAGGGGACCGGATGTGGCGGCTGTCAGCGGCGCTGAAGCTCGGGCTGCGGGATTACGTGAGGAAGTGCGGCTTCAGGACGGTGGTGCTGGGGCTGTCGGGGGGCGTGGACTCGGCGGTGGTGGCGACGCTGGCGGCCGACGCGCTCGGGGCGGAGAACGTCCACGCGATCGCGATGCCGAGCCGGTACAGCTCGGAGCACAGCCTGGCCGACGCGAAGGCGCTGGCGGAGGCGCTGGGGATTCACTTCCGGGTCGTTCCCATCGAGCCGGTGCACGCGGCGTTCGAGCGGGAGCTGGGGGACCTGATGGCCGGCGGCCGCACGGAGGTCGCCGGCGAGAACATCCAGGCGCGGATTCGCGGCGTGGTCGTCATGGCGGCGAGCAACGCCCACGGGCACGTGCCCCTGGCCACCGGCAACAAGTCGGAGCTTTCGACGGGGTACTGCACGCTGTACGGCGACATGTGCGGCGGGCTCGCGCCCATCGGCGACCTGCTCAAGACCGTCGTCTTCGAGCTCGCCAGGCAGCTCAATGCCGAGGCCGGACGCA
>CAZMDT010000448.1:0-2633 GCA_964564965.1 uncultured Planctomycetaceae bacterium
CCCCAGCAGGGCGCGCTTCGCGGTGACCGTCTGCTGAGCGGGCATCTACGGCGCCTCCTTCAGCATCCCCTCGGCCGCCATCGCGCGGCGGAAGCGGCGGAGGTCCTTGTTGACGAACTTGCTGACCGCCGTCGACGTGCCGGTCGCGCCGGTCAGGGCGTCCACGTGCCGGCCGTACCCGGCGTCGGTCCTGTCCATCGGCGGCCCGACGTGGATGAACTCGCCCCCGGCGGGCGGCGGGGAGACATCGAGCCCACGGTCGTGCGGGCCCCCGGGGCGGAACCAGCGCTTGAACTCCGGCTCGGTGATCCGCCCGCCCAGGCCGGGCGTCTCGCTGTGGGCCAGGATCGCGATCCCCAGCGTCCGCTCCAGGTCCGGCGTGACGGCGAGGTACCCGCGGACCATCGCCCAGAAGCCCACCCCTTCGATCGGGAACGCGTAGCCCACGATCCGCGGGTCGCCGAGGCGCACCGGCTCGTCGGGCGCCACGTCCTGAGAATAGGCCGCCAGGATTTCCATCTCCTCCGGCCGGCCCTCGGCGATCCGCTTCTCCCGGACCCGCCCGTCGTACAGCCTCGCGACCTCCTCGCCCGAAAGCGCCGCTACGTCGCCCAGGCCGAACAGCTCGACGATCGCCCGCTGCCGCAGCAGGCGCTCGTTGGCGCGGACGATCGGCAGCGTCGCCGTGTACAGCGCCATGATCGCCGCCGTGAACAGCCCCGACACCAGGGCGGCGAACAGGATCACGTACAGCGGGTGCTTGTTCGGGTCGAGCTTCACGCCGGCTCCCGTTCCGCCGCCTCAGGCCGCGCCGCTTGCGGCATCGCCGCGGCGCTGTTCGCCTTCCTCCGCCCGCGCCACCAGTCGGCCCAGACATCCAGCAGCGGCCCCACGATGTTCCCCAGAAGGATCGCGAACGACGCCGCCGCCACGAACACGCCCCGCCACCGCAGGAAGACCACCAGGAACCCGATGAGAAAGCCGTACGCCCACTTCGCGCCGTTGCGGTTCGGCGCGCTGACCGGGTCCGTCACCATGAACACCACCCCGTACGCCGTTGTCCCCGCCAGCAGCGTGTAATGGAAGGGCGGCACGACGTACCGCCACTCCCCCCCCGCCGCCAGGTCGCCGTAGCCCAGGACGTGGCGGAACAGCACCGTCGCCGCCGCCAGCCCCAGCACCGCGCTGAGCATCAGGCGCCAGTTCGCCGTCTTCGTCACCAGCAGGTACACGGCCGCCGCCGCGATAAGCAGGGCGCAGCCCTCTCCCATGGAGCCGGCCGCCAGCACGCGCGTCGAGCCGCCGGCCTCGAAGGTGCCGCTGATGTTCCCCAGCAGCAGGTTCCAGATCGAGAAGCCCTGGTAGGTGGCCGACTCGCCGAAGGCCTTGTTCACCCACATGGGCGAGGCCTGCGTGACGGCGTCGGCGACCCTCGTGCCGGCGCCCTGGAGGTAGTCCGGCAGCCGCCCCGCCGCCCGGAGGAAGCTCTCCATCGACCAGTGGGCGAGCCCCCCGGGGAAGCCGCGGAACACCGGGACGAACTGGGCCGTCAGCGGCACCGGAAAGCACACGTAGACGAAGGCCCGCCCCACGATCGCCGGGTTGGCGAAGTTGCGCCCGAACCCTCCGAACACCTCCTTGCCGAAGAGGATCGCCACCACGATGCCGACACCCGCGATCCACAGCGGCACCGTCGGCGGCAGCGACAGGCCGTACAGCATGCACGTCACGAAGCACGCCGAGCTGACCGGCTTCCCCTGCCGCCGCTCCATCAGGTGCTCGGTGGCGAAGCCCACCACGTAGACCAGCGCCACCACCGCCAGCGCCCGCCACCCGAAGAAGTAGATCGCCGCCGCGAGCAGCGGCAGCAGCGCGTAGACCACGCGGAACATGATCGGCTGCCTGAGCAGCAGCTTCCGGGGGGGGCGCGCCTTGGCCGGCGCCCCCCCTGCCTTCGGCGGGCTCGCCTGCTTCGAGCCGGGCTGTTCCTGCGGCGCCATGCGGCCTCGTGCGATCGGTGCCCGCCGTTGCGGGCGGGTGCCTTAGTCTAGCCGCGACCGCCGCCATTTCAAACCCGCCGCCGCATGCTCCCTCCATAGAGGCCGCTGCCGGGCAGGCAGGTCAGCCTTCGCGGTGACTGGCTTTCTTGAGTCGTGCAACCGGGCGGGTGGTGTCGGTGACGAACGGCTCAAGGGCCCGCCGGGCAGGGGCGGGCAGATCGCCCTTCCTCCAGAACGCCTCGAAGCTCGACAGGTTCAGCGAGGCCACCGCGTCCCAGAGCCCGGCGCCGCGGATTGCAGCAACGAAAGCCCTTCTGTTCTCATCCTGCGCCCGCGGGCATTCCAGGACCTGCTCCCGGGCGATGACGGCGTGATGCGATGAGCCGGCCACGGACTCCAGGCCCTCTTGCTCGGCGAACTTGACGAGCTCCTGCTGGATCTCCTCCTCCTCGGCTCGGCACGCTTCTATCTGCGCCTGCAACTGTCGGCGTCTATCCCTCGCTTCGACCCACGCGTCCACGAGCTTCACGCCGGCGTCGGCCCTGAACTCGCGCGGCGGCAGGTCGGCCACGGCCACGCGGTGTCGCGTCGCCGGGCAAATCTCCCGGTAGTCGCACCAGTCGCACAGTTCCG
>CAZMDT010000449.1:0-2623 GCA_964564965.1 uncultured Planctomycetaceae bacterium
ACCGGAGATCCGTGCCTCCGACAACCAGGAGGCCATCATCAACGTCGGCCAGCGCGTGCCGTTCATCACCCAGAGCCTGATCACTGACGCAGGCCAGACGCGCAACACCATCTCTTATGAGTCCGTTGGCATCATCCTGAACGTCACGCCGCGCATCACGCCGGACGGCTTCGTGAAGATGGACGTGAAGCCGGAGATCAGCTCCATCGCGGAGTCGAGCGTGCAGATCTCCCAGGGCGTCAACGCGATCATCGTGAACGAGCGGAAGGCGGAGACGACCGTCACCGTCCGTGACGGGCAGACGATCATCATCGGCGGGCTGATCACCACGAATGACACCAAGCGCGACAACAAGGTGCCGCTGCTCGGGGACCTGCCGCTCGTGGGCGCCGCCTTCCGGACCACCCGGACCATCAAAGAGCGCAGGGAGCTGCTGATCATCCTCACGCCGCACATCCTGCGCACCAGCGAACAGTCCGACGTGCTGACCCGGGAGGAGGTGCGCCGGCTGGGTCTCGTCCGCGACATGAGCAGCGACTCCACCCGCCGGGCCACCCTCGACGTGCTGAACGAGCTCCTGCTGAAGCCGCCCGTGCCGACGACGCAGCCGGCGGTCGGCACGGAGATCATCCCGCTCGAACTGCTGCCCGAGCTCCAGCGCCGCCGCAACGAGCGCACCGACGAGGTGCCCCGGAAGGAAGACGAATGACGCGCCGGCTTGCACCGTGTCTGGCCGTGGCGGCACTGACGGCTGCCGGATGCCCCGACGGGGCGGGGCCGGTGGGCGCCCCGGGGCCGCCCGCCGTCGTCGAGCGGGTCGACCACATTGACCTGCACTGCTCGCCGGCGGCGATGAACTGGGACGGGCGCCCCGGGCCGGACGGCATCGGCGCACAGGTCTACTGCTACCGCCTGGCTGAGCCGCTGCCTGTCACCGTCGGCGGGACGCTGGAGCTGGTGCTGTACGAGGGGAAGGTCGCCGAGGAGCAGCTCCTCACCGTCCCGGCGGCACACACCTGGCGGTTCCCCGCCGGCGAGCTCGAGCGGTACCTCGTGCGGAACATCATCGGCTGGCACTACTCGATCCCGCTTCGGTGGGGACGCGATGCGCCCCAGAGCGACGTGCTCACGCTGGTGGCCCGCCACCGCGCCCCTGACGGGCAGACGGTGCAGAGCCGCCCGGCGACCGTGCTGAAGGGCGGTTGAGGGCAGAATGTGGCACGGGCGTCCGGCCCGTGCGTCGCCCGCCCGGCGGGCGGGGCGCTTGGCCGGAGATGGACAGCGCCACGTTGCGAGGCAGCTTCCGGCCGTGCCCCGGGGCTACATCTCCTCCACGATGCGCCGGAACGCCTCGGCGTTGGCGGCGGCCTGCCCCCCGTGGCAGTTGTTGAAGAACGCGTACACCTGGTCCGTCTCGGCGGCCAGCTCCGCCCACTCCCGGGCGATCTCCTTCAGCTCCGCCTCGCGGTAGGTGTAGTCGTAGCGGTCGGCGTCGGGAGCGTACCACTTGTCGGCGTCGCGCGAATGCAGGCGCAGGTAGCCCGTCCGCGTGGTGGCCGCTGCCGGCGAATGGTAGAGCGACCTGATAGCCGGGCAGTCGGGCACCACGAGTGTGACGTTCCGCTCGCGCAGCCCCTCCGCGACTGACGCGTCCTGCCACGAGCAGTGGCGGAACTCGACGGCCAGCGGCGTTGTGCCGAACGTCTCGACGCTTCCGGCGAGGAACTTCCGCGTCTCGATCGTCCGGTGGAAGGACTGGGGGAACTGCATGAGCACGCCGGCCAGCTTGCCCGTCTCCCGCAACGGCGCCAGGTTGCCCACGAACTCGTCGATGATCGACGCGTTGCCGGCGTGGGTGATTTCCCGGTTGGCCTTGACCCAGAACGCAAAGCCGTCGGGGCTCTTGCGCGCCAGCGCCTCCAGCGTCCGCGGCGTCGGCATGCGGTAGTACGTGAAGTTCAGCTCCACCGTCGGGAAGACCTGCGTGTAGTGGCTGAACATGTCCTGTCGGCGGGTGTCCGGCGGGTAGAACATGCCCACCCAGTCGCCGAAGGAGTACCCGCTCGTGCCGATGACGTAGTTCACCTGGTCGTTCATGCGGGCACCTCGCTGGCCGCGGGCGCGTAGAGTCTAACGTCCTCCGCCGAGACCGTCACGTTGTCGTACTGCTCCTCGACGCGTCCGGTGACGACGTACGGCCCGTAGCGGTCGGTCCGGACGCCGGCCTGCACGCCGGGGAACACGGTCACCTCGAACAGGCCGAACTCGTCGTCGAGCGTCAGGAACATCATCGTGCGGCCGTCGCGGAGGCGGACGGTTCGCAGGGCCTCGATAACGCCGGCGATGCGGACGCGCCGCCCGAGGAGGCTGGGCAGGTTCTTGCTGGGCGTCCACGGCGGGCCGGCGGTGGGCGCGTCGGCGGGGAGCGCGCCCCGTTTGCGATAGAGCGCCATGATATGCGGGCGCGCGCTCAGGCCGAGGATGCGCCGCTCGTCGACGTACTTCCGCAGCGGCGTGTAGTCGCCGGGCGGCTCGGGGACGGCCGGGGCGGCGCTCAGCAGCACGCGCCCGCCGCCGCGGCGCGGCACCTGTTGGAGCAGTCCGAGCTCGAGCATCAGCGCCG
>CAZMDT010000450.1:0-2622 GCA_964564965.1 uncultured Planctomycetaceae bacterium
TCGCGCGCGGTCGCCGAGTCGCCCTCGCCGAACGCCATCGCCCGCGGCGCCGTCGAGCGGATCTGCGCGCAGCTCCGGGCCGACCTCTACGTCGGCAGCATCGACGACGCCGGCACGCCCGGCGACCCCAGCGACGACACCTTCATCCCCTACGCGGGCACCGCCGCCGCCAACGAGGGATGGGCCCAGTTCGCCGACTATCCCTCGGAGTACGTCGATGCCTTCCTGGCGAGCCAGTGGGGCGATGCCACTGCCTGGGCGCACATCACCAACCTCGATGGCTACGCCGCCGGCGAGGTCACCGACCGCGCCATCACCGACCTCGTCGATACCGACCTCGACGGCGTGAACGACTCGCTGCTCACCGACACGGCTATCCGCGACGCCAAGGGCAGAAAGTACTACATCGCCGTCCGCGTTACCGACGCCGGCGGGCGCCTCTGCGTCAACACCGCCGCCCGCCACGACGCGGGATACGATACCAACCCCACCTGCCCCGTCAACGTGAGCCTCCGCGGCTTCCTCGGCGACGTCGCCTACAACGCCATCCACACCGCCCGCTGCAACGGCGGCGCGCAGGACGTCCCCACGTTCAACGCCGGCTGCGCGCTGAAGCTGCCCGCGCCTGACGGCACGTACATGCCCTTCGCGGTCGACGACGAGCTCTACCTGCGGCTGCTCGCCACCGGCGCGGCGACCGAGACCGGCCGACTTCACAACGCCGCCGCGGCCACGGTCACGGCCGCCCAGCGAGACCTGCTGACCACCCTCAGCATCTCGCGGTCTCTCCTGCGGCACCCGATCACCACCGCAACCCAGCGCGTCAAGGTCGAGGCCGCCAGCTTCGACGAGCAGACCGAGCAGCAGTGGCTCTTCGACCGGCTGGTGGCCGCCGGGGCCACCCAATCGCAGGCCGCCCACTTCGTGGTCAACCTGTGGGCCTTCCTCACCGACTACAGCGAGGCGGTCAACAGGAAGTTCGCCTTCACCTACAATGACGGCGTGAACAAGACGGTCTACGGCGTGATCGACCAGCCGGTGATCGTCGAGGCGTACGCCACCCACCGCCCGAACACCGACGGCGACCCCGCCAACGACGACTACAACTGGGGCACGGCCATCGAGCTGCTCAACCCGACCTCCCGCAACATCAGCCTCAACACGTACAAGATCGCCGGCGTGGCCCTGAACACGTACAACATCACGCTCGTCCCCGGGGGGCGGGTGGTGCTGTACGAGTGGGGCAAGGGCGCCCAGGCGACGGCCACCGCCCAGGATGTCTTCGGCGTGAACCCCGCCGGCGGGTGGACGGCCGTGGCGGGTCTGGGCGACTTCGTCGGCAAGACGAAGATGCTCGTGCGGACCGCCGAGGCGACGGACATCCCCATCGACAGCGTCTCCTCGACGGACCTGACCTACACCGCCACGAACCGGCTGACCGACGCGGCGGAGACGGATGACATCCGGCGCGACGACTCGCCCGCGCGGGATCGCTACTCGGTGCCGGTCTACTTCTGGTCGGCCACGGGCGGGAACCTGGGGTCCGCCAACGGACTGGGCTACGCCGACATCGGGCTTAACGACTGCTACGGGGGCTTCAAGATCGACGTTCAGCACGGCACGCCGACCAACCTTGGCGAGCTGACCGAGATCTACCTCGTCGGGCCGGAGGAGGGCAACAACAACAGCCTGCCCAAGATGCTCGCCACGTTCAAGACCAGCCTCTCTCGCGGGCGCGTGGACTGCCGCGGCGCCGTGGCCGCCTCCCCGTCGGAGTATCCCGACCTGCCTTGGGCCACGCTGCTCGGCGAGCTGCTCGAACTCGTCCCGCCGTACGATCCCGACGGCGTCGGCGACGCCCAGGCCGACGTGATCTTCGGGCGCGTCAACATCAACACCGCCACGCGCGACGTGCTGATAAGCCTGCCCTGGCCGGATACCATCGGCGGCTTTGCCGTCAACAAGGCCACGCTCGTCGACAGCTACATCATCCCGTACCGCGACAAGACCGGCCTATACGCCGACGACCCCGGCAACACCGACGACCGCGCCCGCAGCGGGCGGTCGGGCATCCCGTCTCTGCGCTCCGTCGCCGACCGCAGCGACATTCCGGGCTTCCTGACGGCCGGCGAGCTGGCCATCCCCCTGCTGGACTACTACCACAAGTCGCTGCTGAGCTGGGCCGACTACGCCGGCGCCACCCCCGTCGGCGCCCAGGAGGCCCTCTACGCCGCCGACCGCGACAAGCTCTACACCGCCGTCAGCAACGTCATCACGGCCAGCAGCGACGTGTACGTGGCGACGATCCTCGTGCAGGTGGGCAGCCCGGCCGAGCAGAGCTGGTATTACGTCGCCGTCCTCGACCGCAGCAGTTGCCGGACCAACGCCGAGGTCCCGCGCGTGCTCCTGTTTGCCCGGGCGAGGTAGCCCGATGTCGGCACAAAGCGCTGGACTTGGTGGGCGCAGGGGGTATCATTTTCATCGGCCTCGGTGAGTGCGAAGCCGGCAGAGCGAGGCCGCGACAACGTGGCCGTCAAGTCCCGGCTGCGACGGCGACAACCTGGCCTCGGCCTGAGACCTCGCGGGCGTAATTCAGTGGTAGAATGCCAGCTTCCCAAGCTG
>CAZMDT010000451.1:0-2617 GCA_964564965.1 uncultured Planctomycetaceae bacterium
GCCGGCATGCCGTCCGCGGGCCCGCCGACGAACCGCCCGATCACCTCCGCGGACTCGGCCTCGATCGGCTCGGCCAGCCGCTCGACGGGGAACTCGCCGGCGCCGTCGAGCGCGGCGGCCGTCGCGCCGTCGAGCCTGGCGTCGAGCCACCGGCAGCCGAAGATGTCGCTGACGAGCTTGCCGGGCACGCGATAGCGCACGGCCGTCATGTCGCGATGGGCGATCGGCGCGCAGGCCACCAGCACCCCGCCGCCGGCGACGAACGCGCGGAGGACCTCGGCGTGCTCGGGGCTCATCAGTTGGAGCGAGGGCACGGCGGCGAGCTTGTAGTCGGACAGGTCGTCTCCGGGCTCGACGACGTCCATGGCGGCGCCGACCTGCCAGAACGGGTGGTACATCTTGACGATGTCCTGGAGATACGAAACGGGTTCGGGGTGCTGCCGCCGCTCGCGGAGGTGGAAGCGGACGCAGTCGTAGCTGAAGACGAAGGCGGAGTCGCGTTTCGGCATCGGCGTGGGCAGGTCGCGTTCGGCGTCGAAGGCGATCTTCCTGGTGAACTCGCGGACGACCTCGATGCGCCCGGGCACGGGTCGCCCGTCGTAGTCGCAGATGGCGTTCGGGCCGCTCTCGCGGTTGAACCGGTGCCGCCGCCAGTGCCAGAAGACGATCAGCCGCGCCCCGTGGGCGCGCATCTCGGCGAGGAACGCGCCGAGAGCGCCGCGCGCCCCGCCGGTCTCCAGGATGAGGAACGGCTGCCTGCCCGTCGCGCGGAACAGGTCGTGCGCCATCGAGGCGTAGGCGTGGGGCAGGGGCTGCCCGGCCGCGCCGAGGTAGGCGTCCCAGCCGCCCACGTCGAGCGCGCGGATGTAGTTGACGTGGCTGATGCCCACGTTGAACACGCCGGTGGAGTTGTGGGTGATGAACTGCTTCTCGCCGATCGCCGCCCGCAGGGCGTCGCGCTGGATGCAGAGGTACTCGAGCTGGCTGTCGCTGAAGAACCGGAAGTAGTCGAGGCACTGCCCCTGGGCGGTGCCCCGGTGTCGCGGGGTGCCGATCTCGCCCCAGTCGCTCACCTCCTGGTTCCAGAAGCGCAAGCCCCACGCCTTGTTCACGTCCCGCACGGTGGCGTAGCGGCGCTTCAGCCAGTCGCGGAACCGCCAGTGGCACTCCGGGCAGTGGCACTCCGGCGGCGCTCCCTCCGGGCCCATCAGCTCGTTGTCGATCTGCCAGCCGATCACCGCCTCGTGCCGCCCGTACCGCGCGCCCAGCGCCCGCGCGATGCCCGCCGAGAAGTGCCGGTAGATCGTCGAGTTCACGCACGGGTCCCGCCGCGCGCCCATCGTCCGCCGCTCGCCCGAGCGCAGCTCGATCATGATCTCCGGGTACTGCCGTGCCAGCCACGGCGGCGGGGTCGCCGTCGGCGTGCACAGCACCACGCGGAACCCCTCGCCCCCGGCGAGCTCCAGGAACCGGTCCAGCCAGCCCCAGTCGTACTCGCCCTCGCGCGGCTCGATCGCCGTCCACGCGAAATCGAGCATGCGGATCACCGTCAGCCCGGCGTCCTTCATCAGGGCGAGGTCTCGCGGCCACTCGTCCGGGTCGTAAAACTCCGGGTAATACGAAACTCCGATCTCCAACATGCGATGGGCTCCTGGTTCGGGGGTATCGTCGGATGGCTCGGCGCGGGTCAGGGCTTGGCGGCTTGCCCGACGTAGAGCGCGGGCCCGCGTCCCGGCACGGCCTTGCGGACAAGCTCCTTGCTCTCGGTTCCTCGCCGCTCTCTCACGTAGAGCGGATAGTATTGCCCGTTCATGGCGAAGGTCAAAGAGACGTCGGCGTCCTCGTTCAGGAAGGCGGGGGCGTTGGGCGGCCCGGACCACTTCACCATCCGGTACAGCATCGCCCCCAGCAGCTCGGTGCGCCCCTTCACCGTGCGGATGCAGACGCACTTGCCCTCGGTCTTCAGCCCCAGCAGCCAGAGCGTCCCGCCGTGGTTCTCGATCAGCGGCTCCTGCCCGAACTCCGAGTTCACCTGGCGGGCCCACACGTGCTGCGGGTGCAGGATGCGGACCGGCTTGCCGATCACGTCCTCGAAAAACATGTCGCCCGTGCCCTTCGCCGTGTTCCGGTAGCCGCCGAAGTCCGCGTGCCGCAGGGCGAGCGCCTTCGCCGAGGCGTGCTCGACGACGCCCGCGATCCGAAGGTGCTCCAGCACCACGGCCGCCTCGGAGCCGCCCTCGAAGCGGATCAGCGGGTCCACCGTCGTGCCCTTCGGCGGTGCGATGCTCGACTGCAACCCCATGATCTTCCGGACCGCGCCGCGAACGACGATCGTCTTCCGCACGGTGTACCCGCCGTTGGGCAGGTAGACGACCGGCTTGCCCGAGTCGATCGCCTTCTGGATACCGTCGGCATCGTCGTCGTCGCCCTTGCCGGGCGTCGCGCCGAACGCCGTCACGCTCGCCCACCGCGACAGGTCCGCCACGTGCACCTCGGGCGTTTCCTTCACGGGCAGCACCAGGCCCCGCTTCGGCCCGGGAAACAGCGACACCGCGCCCGCGCCGGCGTACTCGTCGATGGTGACCGGCTTTCCGCCGGCGACGTCGCGGCTGCCCTT
>CAZMDT010000452.1:0-2615 GCA_964564965.1 uncultured Planctomycetaceae bacterium
GGGCGACACGCTCGCCGCTCTGTGGTGCCCGTCGCTGCGATGGGGCGATTACGTCCCCCAGGGCGCCCACGTCTCCGAGCCGACCACGACCTACGCCTACAACGGGCGATACCTCGACCCGGCACTGAACGGTTCGACCTGCAAGCCGGTGACGGCCGTGCCGAGGCCGGCGGAGCTGTTCGTCCTTGCCGACAGCGGCTTGGCCTGGGCGCCTGCGGGCGTCACCATCTTCCAGAACAGCACGTACCTCGAGCCGGTGACGGGCGCGTGGGTGCAGACGCCGACGAACCACTTCCGGCATCTGGGCAAGACGAGCGCGCTGCTGGCCGACGGGCACGCGATGGCCTTCGATCCGGAGGGCTGGCAGACGCCCCCGGACAGCGTCGCCGCCGCGCACGACCTCGGGTTCGTGGGCACGCAGAATGAGCCGCGCTACGAGCAATAGCCGGCGGGCGGGGCTGGCGCTGCTGGCGGCCGCGGCGATGCTGACCGCCGGCTGCGGCGAGGAGTACGCCCACCGCCGCATGCGGAAGGACTCGCCCCGGGCCGCCCAGGTTGCCGAGATGCTCCAGCGCCTGCGAGCCGGCGGGGCCGAAGGCCTGGAGGAGGCCGTCCGGCGCGACGGCGCGGCGGGTCTGGAGCCGAAGCGGCGGGAGGCGCTTCTGGCGGCGCTGCGCCAGGTCGTCGAGGCCGACGAGGCCGAGCTGGAGCGAGTGGACGAGTTCGGCAGGAACGTCTACCGCGCCACGATCCGGCTGACCGCCGGCGGGGAGCAGAAGACGGTGGCCATGCTGCTGGTGGTCCCCGAGGGGGAAAGCGGCGAGCGGCTCTGCTGGGCGGGGCGCAACTGACGGCGCCGCGCAGGCACCGAGCGGCACGTGTCCGGTCGCCTCGCCCTCGGGGGGCCTGTGGTCCGCTGTGGCGACCGGTAGGGGTGGGATTCGAACCCACGGAGCGCTTTCGCGCTCACCGGTTTTCAAGACCGGCGCCTTCAACCGCTCGGCCACCCTACCACGCGCGGCGCCCGCGCGCCGCCGCCGACAACCAGTATCGGCCAAACGCGGCGGCGCATCAACCGGCGCCCCCCGCCCGCCGACCGGCGCGCACGCCCGGGACGATTCTGCTATAATGCCGCCCCACTGGAGGTCACGGCCCCCATGGACGGGCGGAAGACGAGAGTCCTCCTTCGGTACCTGGCCTACGCCAGGCCCTACCGTTGGATCATCCTGCTGATCGTGCTGGCCGGCATCACGAAGTTCACGGTGCCGCTCGTGCCGGCGTACATCCTGCGGGTGATTTTGGATGACGTGATCACGAACGCTCGCGGCCTGGCCGAGGGGGCGCGGCGCGAGCTGCTGTGGTGGATGGCGGGGGCGCTGGCGGCCGTGGCGCTCGTCGAGACGGTCGCCGTCTACTTCCGGGGCGTCCTCACCATCCGCGCCAGCTCCTCCATGGCCTTCGACCTGCGCCAGGACCTGTGGAAGCACCTGCAGCGGCTGAGCCTGGGCTTCCACCACTCGCGCCCGACGGGCGCGTTGCTGAGCCACCTGATGAGCGACATTGCCGTCTCGCAGCAGATGATCAACGGCGGCATCGTGAACGTGCTGATCGACATGGCGAGCGGATCGGTCGCCCTGGCGGTGCTGTTCAGCATCAGTTGGCGGCTGACGCTGGTGGCGCTGGCGGTGCTGCCGATCTACGGCGTGCTGTACTACCTGGTGAACCCGCGGCTTCGGCAGGCCAGCCACGACGTCCAGGAGCAGACGGCGGCGATGAGCGGCAAGGCGGTGGAGCGTCTGGACGGGATGGCGCTGATTCAGAGCTTCGCGCAGGAGCCGGCCGAGGCGCGGACGTTCAGCCGGGAGGCCGACGAGCTGCGCGGGCGGTTCGTCCGCCGCGGGCAGCTCAACACGACGCTCCAGGCGTTCAGCGGCTTCCTGATCACGCTGACCGGGCATCTGGTGTGGGTGGTCGGGGGGTTCCTGGCGATCGGGGGCGGCATCACGCCGGGGCAGATCGTTCAGTTCGCCGCGGCCGCGGCGCTGCTGTACCTTCCGGTCCGGCGGCTCAGCGAGATCAACATCATCTACCA
The DNA here is from genome assembly GCA_964564965.1 of uncultured Planctomycetaceae bacterium. GTDB lineage: Bacteria > Planctomycetota > Phycisphaerae > SM23-33 > SM23-33 > CAZMDT01. Next base: position 2,093 of record CAZMDT010000452.1, read on the forward strand.
GAGCTCGATGGCGGCGATCGAGCGGGTGTTCGCGCTGTTCGACAACACGCCGGAGATCCGCAACCGCCCGGACGCCATCGACCACATACCGGGGCTGGGCGGCGTCGCGTTCGAGCACGTGGAGTTCCGCTACCCCGACCGCCCCCCCGTGCTGCGCGACCTGCACTTTTCCGTCGCCCCGGGCGAGCGCGTGGCCATCGTCGGCGAGAGCGGCGCCGGCAAGAGCACGCTGGTCACGCTCATCCCGCGCCTCCACGACGTCACCGGCGGCGCCATCCGGGTGGACGGCATCGACATTCGCGATTACCGGATCCGCCGCCTCCGCCGCAGCATCGGCATCGTGCTCCAGGAGACGATCCTGTTTTCCGGGACCGTGCGCGAGAACCTCCGCTACGGGCGCAAGAACGCCACCGAGGCCGAGATCATCCAGGCCGCCCAGGCCGCCAACGCCCACCCGTTCATCTGCGAGATGCCCGACGCGTACGAGACGGTGATCGGCGAGCGCGGGCTGAACCTGTCGGGC
>CAZMDT010000453.1:0-2074 GCA_964564965.1 uncultured Planctomycetaceae bacterium
TGAGCTTCGCCTGGACGTCGATGGCCACGAGGACGGCGCTGGTCGGCTCCAGCATGGCGCGGCTCCTGTCCGTCCGGGTCGGACGGGGTGTGGATTATAGGCCTCCGGAGGCGCGATGCCCGCCGGAATCCCCCGGCGTTCCGCGCGGTGGGGGCTTTTGTGTGGCGAGCCGCGCCCGGCCCGGATACAAGGACGGAAACCCATCGCGGTCGCGGGAGTCGCGATGCTCGCCTGTCCCACGTGCTCCAAGCGCCTCGCACGCTCCACAACGAGCGCCGGCCCGGTGTATCAGTGCCGCTCGTGCGGGGGCAGGGCGGTGGCGGTGAACGTGCTGCGGAAGACGGCCGGCGAGGACTTCCTCCGCCGGCTGCGCCACACATCGACGCCCGGTGCCGCCCGCAGGAGGCCGTGTCCGCTGTGCGACAAGCCCATGGCCCTGGCCGACTACGGCGCGGGGGCGAGGACGCTCCAGCTCGACGTCTGCAAGGCTTGCCGGATCGTCTGGTTCGACCCGGCGGAGTACGCCCGGGCGACGTCGCTTCGGCCCGCCGCGGCCGCGATCGCGGTGGAGGCTCCCCCGCCGCTGCCGGAAGGGCCCGGTGACGACGGCCCGCCGTTTGCCCTGGGCGGGCCGGAGCACGCCTGGCAGATCCTCCCGGCGATCTTCGGCCTGCCCATCGAGTACGGCGAGAACCGCCTGCGCAACCTGCCCGTGCTGACGTGGGGCATCAGCGGCGTGCTCATGCTGCTGACGGCGGGGCTGTACCTCCAGGGCGGCTACGAGCGACTGGCGGACGTCATCCAGCGGTGGGGCTTCATCCCCAGCCGGTCCGGCCGGCACAACGGGATGACGCTGCTGACGTCCTTCCTGCTGCACGCCGGCTGGTGGCACGTGATCGCCAACGTCTACTTCCTGATCATCTTCGGCGACAACGTGGAGGATCACCTCGGCCGGTGGCGGTTCCTGCTGCTGCTGGCGGGGTCGCACCTGTGCGGCATGGCCCTGCACGCGGCGCTCACCCCGGCGCCCGACATTCCCTGCGTGGGCGCCAGCGCGGGCATCTCCGGGGTCATCGCCTACTACGCCGTCGTCTTTCCGCGGGCGAAGATCGGCATCTTCGCCTGGCTGTTCACGCTCTTCCGCATTCTGCGGATGCCGGCGGTCGTCGGGCTCATCCTTTACGCCGCCGTCCAGTTCATCGGGGCGTACTTCACGCGGCACGGCGGGGCGAGCGTGGCCTACCTGGCCCATCTCGGAGGCCTGGCCGCCGGGGCGGTCGTGGGGCTGCTGGTGCTGGGCTTCCGGGACAAGCGCGGTCGGTAGCGGCCGGCTCAGGCGGGGCCCAGGCGCTCCAGAAGGGCCGCTACCTCCTCCGCCGTCGTGCCCGCCGAGACGGCCACCCGTGCCGCCCGCACGCCCTTCAGCCTGTACCGTTCGACCAGCGGGGCCGTCCGCTCCTCGAACAGCGCGATCTTCCGCCGGATCGACTCGTCATCATCGTCGTCCCGCCCGGCACGGTCGCCGCCGGCATCCGCGCCGATCCGCTCGCGGACGACGTCGGCGGAGCAGGCGAGGTCCACGACGAGACGGACCCGGAGGCGTGCGTCGACGGCGTCGGCCTGGCTCGCGTGGCGCGGCAGGCCGTTGAGCACCACGAGTTCATCGGGGCCGACGCGGGTGGCGATGAATCCCTCGAGGATCGCCATGGCGATGCGGGCGTCGCGGTCCTTGAGCAGGGCGCCGCGGTCGAGCACGTCGCGGAGGAAGGCGACGTCGCGGCGGCCCAGTCCGGGAATCGCCACCTCACCCGCGGCGACCCGCCGCAGCCGCTCGCCGAAGTCGAAGTGCCGGCACGCCCGCCCCCACAGGCCGCGGCGCTCGAGCGCCTCCCCGAGGGGCGTCTTGCCGGCGCCGGTGGGGCCGACGAGCAGGATGGCCTCAGTCACATGGGGCAAGGCTGGAAAGCTGCATACGTGCGGGCGGCAGCCACTCACACCCCCCGACTTTTTGGTTGATTCTCGGGGTCAGCCGACCATAATGCCAGCGAAAACGCCGGCGCGGGCGCAGGTGGCA
>CAZMDT010000453.1:2084-2615 GCA_964564965.1 uncultured Planctomycetaceae bacterium
GCGGCCGCCCGTCCGGATCGGCGTTTGCGTTCGTTGAGGATCCCCGCGCCGCGACCCAGAACCAGAGAAAGGACCGCAGCCCCATGGCAGAGGAGCACAAGGCAATCGACTCGTTCATGGCCGAATCGAGGACGTTTCCTCCGCCGGCCGACGTCGCCGCCAAGGCCTACGTCAAGTCGATGAAGCAGTACCAGCAGATGTACGACCGGTCGATCGCCGACCCGGAAGGCTTCTGGCTGGAGATGGCTGAGGAGTACGTGACATGGTTCAAGAAGCCCACGAAGGGCCTGGAATACACGTGGGACACCGGTGCCCGGACCATCACGCACACCTGGTTCGCCGACGGCGAGCTGAACGTCAGCTACAACTGTCTGGACCGGCACCTCGGCACGGAGCGTGAGAACAAGCCCGCCCTCATCTGGCAGGGCGACGACCCGGACGAGGACCGGACGCTCACCTACAAGGAGCTTCACGCCGAGGTCTGCAAGTTCGCCAACGTGCTGAAGAGCCTGGGCATCAAGAAGGGCGACC
>CAZMDT010000454.1:0-2608 GCA_964564965.1 uncultured Planctomycetaceae bacterium
GATCATCGCGTCGGCCTCGTCCAGCGTCAGGCCAGACAGGTAGATCGTCAGCCAGTTGGTGATCTCGGGCTTCTTGTCGCCCAGGTACTTCTGGACCTTGTTGAAGACCCCCTTGCCCACCGCGAGGATGATGGTGACACGGACGTAGCGGTTGAGCCGGGGCTCATTGGCGTTGACGGTAATCGGCTCGAACTCGTAGTAGGCCAGCTCGTCGCTCTGGATGTCCGGGATCGACAGCTCGTCGTTGCCCTGCGCGGGGCCACGCTCCCCCCCGACCAGCATGCGCACCCCCAGCCCCACGCCCGAGGCCACCGCGATCGTCACCAGCGAAAGCACCGCCAGCACGATGATCGACGACTTTCCACCCGGCGCTTTGGCCGCGTCCTTCTCTCGCTCCGGCTTCTTCTCATCTGCCATTGATCTTGTCCCCATCAAGGACGGCGATTCCGACGGACGAGCCGTCGGCGGTCAGGCCGAACTTCTCCCGGCACCAGTCGCTGCCCCGCCCGGCCCCGAGGGCCCGCACCTCCCAACGGAGCGCGCGAGTGCCCAGCTCTCCGCGAAGGTAGTCGGCCACGGCTTCGGCGCGACGGGCCGAGAGCTCCCACGTGTCGCCCGCGGCAGTGCGGTCCGACGCCATGCCGACCACGTATATCTTTATCGGCTGGGCGGTCCGCGCCTTCAGTGCGATGCCCCAGTCGTCCAGGCGGACCTTGTCCTCGTCAGTGAGCGCGTCGCTGCCCGGGCGGAAGCGCACCGCCGGCGGCCCCGAGTCGATCCGCACCTGCGCCACGTCCACCGCGCTGTGCGCCATCTGTCTCGCCAGCTCGTCGAACATCTGGCGGAGCTTGTCGTCGTCGAGATCGACGATCCGCCGTTGCGACGGGTGATTGGGGTCGGCCTCGGCCGGGTGCTGCACCTTGATGTAGACCCGCTTCGGCTTATCGTCCTTGCCGTAAAGCAGCGCCGGGATCCCGAGCCCCGAGATCGCCCGGCGGAACGACCCCTGCCCCACGAAGAACAACTCCGGATCCTGCATCTTGGCGAACGCCTGAAGCAGCACGAAGAACGCCAGCAGCAGCGTGACCATGTCGCTGAAGGACACGATCCAGGTCGCCACTTCAGGCTTCTCTTCGACGAGCTTTCGCGCGCGAATGGGCATCAGTACACCTTCCACGCCAGCAGCGACACCTCGACCATCGGCTCGCCGAACTCCTGCTCGACCTCGGGGTGGGGGGCGCTGGAATAGCAGCTCTCGGCGGGTAGCCCGACCGCCGGGCCGGTCAGGTACACCACGGCCGCCCGGGACCGCGCCAGCCCCGTGCGGGGCGTGCTCTCGGCCACCACGACCCGGCAGCGGACCTTATTGACGAACTGGGCGATCATGCGCAGGTAGCTGCGGGCCCCGGGGGTGAGGCTGGCACCGTTGCCATGGAAAAAATCCGCCGAACGGATGTAGAAGACGCGGCGGTCGCGGTAGGCGTCGATGGCGAGGATCTGGGGAACGTCCTTGGGGACCTCGATGCCCTCGTACTTGGCCTCCTGGGGCATTTCGGCGCCCCAGGTCACCTGGTCGATCTGTCGCGGCACGGGGCGAACGACGGAATCCTTGATCTCGCGCTTGATGGGAAAGATCGAGTTCAGCGACATATAGTCGAACGCCCCGGCGAGCTTCTGGAGCTCGATCTCCTCGAACGAGGAGAACGTCAGCAGCAGCACGAAGAAGCAGAGCAGCAGCGTCATGCAGTCGCTGAACGTGACGATCCACTCGCCGACGGTGGGGGCGCCCTCGTCGGCGGCGCCGGCGCGCTGTTTGCGATTTCTGCCCATCTAGATGTTGGGCCTCAGCTCTTCACGGTTCTTGGCCGAGACGAACGCCTGCATGCGTTCGCGGACCTCGGTGGGGCTCTGCCCCCGCACGATGCCGAGGACGCCCTCGACGATCATCTCCCGCAGAAACGTCTCGCGCTTGGAACGGATGCCGAGCTTCCCGGCCAGCGGAATGAACACCAGGTTCGCCAGGAACGCCCCGTAGAACGTGGTGATCAGGGCGGTGGCCATGCCCACGCCGATCTGCGAGGGGTCCTCCAGCGTTCCGAGCATCTGGACCAGACCGATCAGCGTGCCGATCATCCCGAAGGCCGGGGCGCTCGAGCCCATGAACTCCAGCACCTTCTTGCCGCTGGCGTGGCGCTCCTGGAGGTACTGCACCTCCAGGGCCATCTGGTCGCCGATGACCTCTTCGCTCTGCCCGTCGATGATCATCTGGAGCCCCTTGACCAGGAAGGAGTCCCCGGCGTCGGGGATCTGGCGCTCGAGCGCCAGGGCACCGTCGCGGCGGTTGATGGCCGAGTAGTTGACCATCTTCTGGATCAGTTCCGACTCGGTCGGCAGCTTGTAGAACAGCGTCTTCTTGACGACCGCCAGGATCCCCAGCACCTGCCCGAGCGAAAAGTGGATCAGCGTGGCGGAGATCATCCCGCCGACGGTGATCATCAGCGACGGCACGTTGACGAACACCTCCGCGCTGCCTCCCGCCACCACCGCGACGCCCACGCAGGCGAAGCCGGCCAGCACTCCGATAACAGTGGCGATATCCACGGCTCAC
>CAZMDT010000455.1:0-2585 GCA_964564965.1 uncultured Planctomycetaceae bacterium
CAGGAGAGGCACTTCTGCGTGCCGCTGTAGCAGGCGTCGATCCGCCAGCCGTCCACGTCCACATCCATGCCGCCGAGGCTGGTGACCGTATCGACCAGCAGCAGCGCCCCGGCCTCGTGCGCGGCGGCGCTGATCGGCGGGATCGGCTGGGCGGCGCCGGTGGAGGTCTCCGCGTGCACGATGCCGACGACCTTGAACGCCCCGTCGCGCTCGACGGCGGCCCGCACCGCCTCCGGCCCGAACACCTCCCCCCACGGCACCTCGATGGCGGTCACCTGGGCCCCCGCCCGCTTGGCCACGTCCACCATCCGCCGCCCGAACACGCCCGCCACGCACACGAGCATCCGGTCGCCCGGCTCGATCAGGTTGACCACGCACGTCTCCATGCCGGCCGAGCCGGTGCCGCTCACCGCCAGCGTCAGATCGTTTCGCGTCTGGAACACCGCCTGGAGCATCTCGCGGATGTCGTTGAGCACGGCGAGGAACTGCGGGTCGAGATGGCCGATGGTCGGGCGGGCCAGGGCGGCGAGCACGCGGGGATGCACGTCCGACGGCCCCGGGCCCATGAGCCTGCGGGGGCGGATGTTCGCGGTGTCGATCACGTCGTGTGCTCCGCGGCGGCGGCGCGTGCTTCCGGCGGGATGCGCACGACCGCGCCGTCCTGCTCCAGCCGGCGCTGGAGGGCCGACACATCGAGATCACCCGGGCGGCAGCCCGCCGAGGCGCACATCGCCGCTGCCGTGCCCGAGGCCTGCGAGATCGCCATCGCGGGGGCCATGCTGCGGGCGGACTGGAACGCCGGCTGGCACGCCGAGATGCACCGCCCGGCGAGCAGGACGTTGTCGAGGTCCGCCGGCACGAGACTGCGGTACGGAATCTCGAAGCCCAGGTGGTCGAGGAACCTCCGCTTGCCGTAGTAGCTCGGCACGGGGTTCGAGCTGACGGCGACGGCGTCCGGCTGCGGCCGGCCGCTGAGGCAGTCGTCCTCGGTGATCGTGTAGAGCCCGACGATCCGCCGGGTCTCGCGGACGCCGATCGCGGCGGCGGAGTCGATCAGCCGGGCCTCGGGGTGTGTCCGGCGCACGGCCGCCACGTGCCCGGCAAGCTCGCGGCGGGCGGCGACCTCGGCGGCGGCGAGGTCGGCGGCGCTGGCCCCGTCGGCGCAGTGGACGCCCGGCCCCCAGCGCGTCGTCATGCCGTTGATCCACAGCCGGCGCTCATCCCGGCCGGGCTCCGGCAGGCCGGCCAGGCGGTACATCAGCGTCATGGCCATCATCCGCTCGCCTTCCGGCGCGGCCTTGTCGAACCGGGCACCCGCGGCGGCGCCCAGGTCGCCGTCCCCCGTGGCGTCCACGTAAACGCGCCCCATGACGGCCTGCCGCCCCGACTTGGACTCGACGACGGCGGCGCCGACGTTCCGCCCGTCGGCGAAGGCGGCGGCGAGCCAGGTGTGAAGCATCAGCTCGACCCCGGCCTCAACGAGCATCTCCAGCGCGACGGCCTTGAGCGCCTCCGGGTCGAAGCTGACGGCGTAGGGGCACTCGCCCGGGCGGAGCGGCCCGAAGTTCCCGTGGGCGGTGCACCCGCAGGCGCCGCCGGCGGCGAGCAGGCGCTCCACCAGCTCCTGCGCGAAGCCGCGGACGGTCTGGACGTGGTCGGGCGGGCGCTCGTTGCGGAAGCCGTTGAAGCTGGTCATCAGCCCCGCCGTCGCCGTGCCGCCCAGGAAGCCGTAGCGCTCGATGAGCAGCGCGTTCGCCCCCGCGCGGGCGGCCGCCAACGCGGCCATGATGCCCGCCGGCCCCCCGCCGGCGACGACCACGTCCGCCTCCCGGGCGACGGGTATCTCTCGGGCGGGCTCGGCGATGGTTCGCATCGCGCTACACCCGCTCGCTCACGTAGGCCACCACGGCGTCGGCGGCGATGCGCCCCTGCTTCAGCGAGTCGCGGTCGCGGACGGTGACGGTGCGGTCCTGGAGCGTCTGGCCGTCGACGGTGACGCAGAAGGGCGTGCCGGCCTCGTCCTGGCGGCGGTAGCGCCGGCCGACGGCGCCCTTCTCGTCGTAGAAGCTCGCCAGGCCCGCGTCGCGGCAGGCCTCGTAGATGCCGCGGGCGATCTCGGGCATTCCCTCCTTCTTGACCAGGGGGAAGACGGCGACCTTGATCGGCGCCAGGCGCGGGTGGAACTTCATCACCACGCGCTTCTGCATGGCGCCCTTCTCATCGGGGGCCTCGTCCTCGCAGTACGCCTCGCACAGGAACGCCAGCGCCGCCCGGTCCACCCCGCCGGAGGGCTGTATGACGTACGGGATGAAGCGCTGTTTCGTCTCGTCGTCGAAGTACGAAAGGTCCTTGCCCGAATGCTCCTGGTGGGCCTTCAGGTCGAAGTCCGTGCGGTTGGCCACGCCCTCCAGCTCAGATGTCCCGAAGGGGAATGCGTACTCGATGTCCGCGCACGCGCGGGCGTAGTGGGCGAGTTCGTCCTTCTGGTGGTCGCGGAGGCGCAGCTTGTCGCTGGTCAGGCCGTGGCGAACGTACCACTGGTAGCGGGCGTCGCGCCAGTACTCGTACCACCGGTCGGCCTCTTC
>CAZMDT010000456.1:0-2583 GCA_964564965.1 uncultured Planctomycetaceae bacterium
CTCCTCCGGTATCAGCGCCAGCGACCTCTCATCCGGCTCCAGCGCCGTCACCTCCTCGGCGTCGATCCTGAACGTCGCCACGGGCTCCTCGCCGGGCTTGAGGTACTTCCGGTACGCCCGGTCCGCCGACCGAAGCTCGATCCACTCGATGTAATGCTTCTCCGTCATCGGGTGCAGCGTCGTGCCGACGGTGACCTTGTAGCCGCCGTCGATCGCCTCGATGACGGGCACGTGCTTCTCGGTGGTCTTGTCCGCGGTCTGCGGCCGGACGGGCTTCAGCGGCTCGCCGCAGCAGGTCAGCTCGCACTTCTCGCCGATGCTGCCCACAACCTGCACCACCGCCTTGCAGTCGTCGCATCCGCACTCGTAGAACATTTCATGCTCGGCCATCAGGGGGCTCCTTCACACCAGAGGAATGCGTGGCCCCGGGGCCAATCCCCGGACTGTCTCCACCAGTTTATCCATCTCCGTCTTTAGATCCCGTTCCATCGGTCCGTACCCGAATGCGCGGCCCCCTTCTCAGCCGCCCGCCGATCCGGCGTATCGCGCGGGAATCCCCGTCGGGTTTGCCTCCAGAAAATCCGCAAACTCCGCCCGCCCCGTCTCACGCAGCCGCTCGGCGTAGCGCGTCAGCGCCCCGCCGCGGGCATGGAACGGCCCGCCCTCGCGCATCGCCGTCCACAGCGGGTCCTCCGCGTGGTCGCTCGTCCGCATCATGTCGGCCGTCCACTGCGCCAGAAGCGCGTCCCCCCGGTCCGCCAGCGCCGGCTGCGAGTCTGCCAGGTCGTTCCGCTCGTGCGGGTCCTCGGCGACGTTGAAGAGCATCCGCTCGGGCAGATTCTTCAGCCCGGTGTGGAAGACCCTCAGGAACAGGTGCTCGCCCCATCGCACGCCGCGCATGCAGCTCCAGCAGCACTGGCCGAAGACGAGGTGGTCGCGTCCGGCCGGCCGCCCGGCCCGGAACGCCTCCGCGAAGCTCCGCCCGTCCCAGTGCCCCGGCACCTCGCCGCCGAGAAGCTCCAGCACCGTCGCCGCGAAGTCGTTCTGAATGTACAGCCCCTCGTCCACGCGCCCCCCCGGCAGCCCCGGCCAGCGGATGATCATCGGCACGCGGCTGGTGACGTGGTCCGCCAGGGCATGGTCGCCCATGACGTTCAGCTCGCCGAGGTTCTCGCCGTGGTCAGAGGTGATGACCACGACCGTGTCGTCCAGCACGCCCTGCGCCTCCAGCGCGTCGAGCACCCGCCCCGTCCACTCGTCCGCGTAGGCCACGCCGCAGTCGTACCCGTCGATCCACTTGCGGTAATCGTCCATCGAGGTGATCCGGGCCGGCTGGCGGGCGTTGCCCTTGTTCCGCCCGTAGGACCCCCCGGGTTCCTGCGGCGAGCCCGGGCCGAAGCTGTTCCACCCCGCCTGGCGCCTCTCCTCCGTGTACCACGTCTCGATGGGCTCGCCGGCGAACGGGTTGCCGAACGCCTCCGGCACGGTGTAGTCCGTGTGCGGGTCCCACACGTGGACGTGCAGGAACCAGTCGTCCTTCTTCGCGTTCCGCCCGATCCACTCCAGCGCCGCCGGCACGACCTCGTGGGCGTCCTCCGAGCCGCCCTTGCCCGGGTTCCACATCTCGCGCCAGCCCTCGCAGAACCACCACGCCGAATGCCGCTCCGCGAACGAGCTGAACGACGCCGGCCAAAGCCCCGCCCCGCGCCGCATCGCCGCCACGAACCCCGGCCGCTGGCCATCCGTCCGGAAGCCGCGCCCCGCACCCATCGGGCGGAGGTCCGCCGCCAGCCCGCCGTGGTTCACCACCCCCGTGTGGATGCCGAACCGCCCCGTGAACAGGCTCGCCCGGCTCGGAAGGCATGGTGCGTCCGAAACATAGCAGTTCTCGAAGCGGACGCCGTCGGCCGCGATGCGGTCGATGTTCGGCGAGGTGTTCCGCAGGTACCCATAGCACCCGAGATGGTCCGGCCGAAGCGTGTCGATGTCGATGTACAGAATTCGCATGGCTTCTCCTTCGCCGCCATACGCTAGCGGATTGCGCGGACAAGTCAATCGCCCGGCTCCTTCGGCCCGCAGCCCTCTGGCCTCCTCCTTCGCAGGTTCTTGCGCATTCTTGCGCGCTGTGCCCGATTCTTGCGCGTTCTTGCGCATTCTTGCGCATTCTTCCCGATTCTTGCGCATTCTTGCGCGTTCTTGCGCGTCCGTTTCCACGCAACAGATTGTGCAGTAACCACTTATCATCTGATGCCCGCGCGCATTGGCGCCTCTCGAAGACCGACAAGTGTTAATATGGCTTTCATTGGGCGTTTTTGGAATCCTCCGCTTCCGATCCCAAGCCAAGGCGCTCCGATCCGCCGACGTTCGCGGAATCCGGTTTTGAGCCCGCCACACCGGCCTCACCCGCCGCTAGTTGCTCCGCGGCGTCCCCATCGGCGTCCTTCGGACTGCCCCTGCCACGGGTCGCGCCGCGCAGAAGGGCCATGCAGACCTTCCGCGCCGTCTCTGACGACCGCGACTCCGTCAGTTCCATCAGGCGTTGCCCCACGTCCTCCATGCGGCTGCGCCTGTTCTGGCGGACCA
>CAZMDT010000457.1:0-2583 GCA_964564965.1 uncultured Planctomycetaceae bacterium
CGAGGAGACGGCCCGCATCGCGGTGCAGGCGTCGCTGACGGGCCACCTGGTGCTCTCGACGCTGCACACGAACGACGCGCCGGGGGCGGTGACGCGGCTGATCAACATCGGCGTCGAGCCGTTCCTGATCGCGGCGTCGGTGAACGCCGTGCTGGCGCAGCGGCTGGTCCGCCGAATCTGCGACCACTGCCGGCAGCCGATGAAGACGGTGACGCGGAACGTGGCACGCTACCTCGAGAAGAACGGCGTGGACGTCGGCAAGCTCGCGCACGGCGAGGGGTGCCCCAAGTGCCGGCAGACCGGCTACAAGGGGCGCGTCGGCGTCTACGAGCTGCTGGAGGTGGACGACAGCATGCGGGACATCGTCACGAGCAACCCGACGCTGACGGACCTTCGCCGCTACACCCGCGAGAAGGCCCACATGCGGACGCTGCGCGACGACGGGCTGGCGAAGGTTGAGGCCGGGCTGACCACCATCGAGGAGCTGATGCGCGTGACGGAGACGTGAGGCCCCTGGCGGCGCGAGCGGCGCCGCCGGCCACTGGAGGATGCAGGAGTGATCGATCTGGCGAAACTGCTGTCTCAGGCGCTCACGACGGACGCCAGCGACATTCACATCGTCGCGGGCATGCCGCCGCTGTACCGCATCCATACCGTGCTCGAGCCGGCGGAGGGGTTCGAGGTGATTCCGCCCGGCGAGACCGAGCAGTTCGTGCGGAGCATGGTGGGCGAGAAGCGCTTCGCCCGGCTGCAGGAGAAGCGCGACCTCGACTTCTCCATCGAGCTGGCGAACCTGGGGCGGTTCCGTGTGAACGCCCACTACCAGCGGGAGACGGTCGCCATCGCGTTCCGCGCGATCCCCAACCGCGTGCCGCCGATGGAGGAGCTGAATCTGCCGCCCATCGTGGAGCAGTTCGTGGACCTGCCCCGCGGGCTCGTGCTGGTCACCGGGCAGACCGGCAGCGGCAAGAGCACGACGCTGGCGTCGATGATCGACGCCATGAACCATCGCTACAAGTACCACGTGATCACGCTGGAGGACCCGACCGAGTACGAGCTGCGGAGCCACCTGTGCACGATCGAGCAGCGCGAGCTCGGCAGCGACGTCCCCAGCTTCGCCAGCGGGCTGCGCCACGCCCTCCGCCAGGACCCGGACATCATCCTCGTGGGCGAAATGCGCGACCTCGAGACGACGTCGGCCGCCATCACCGCTGCCGAAACCGGACACCTGGTCCTGTCCACACTGCACACCCAGAACGCCTCGCAGACCATCGAGCGCATCATCGACATCTACCCCGCGGAGCAGCAGAACCAGGTCCGCTCGCAGTTGTCGAACACGCTCCAGGCGGTGATTTCGATGAGCCTGTTCAAGCGGATCGACGTGCCGGGGATGGTCCCGGCGTGCGAGGTGATGATCTGCACGGCCGCGGTGCGGAACTGCATCCGCGAGAACCGCATTCACGAGATTCCCAACATCATCGCCACGAACCGGCGGCTGGGGATGTGCACCCTGGACGAATCGATCAAGGCCCTGTTCCTGAACGGGCAGATCAGCCGGGAACAGGCGGTGTCGCGCGCGGTCCGGCCGGAATCCCTCAGCCAGGCCCTATGCGCCTAGGAAGTCCGAGGCACTGAGATGACAAGCTTCAGTTACCAGCTTCGAGAGATGAACGGGCAGGTGAGTTCGGGCGTGCTGCAGGCGGGGAGCCTGACGGACGCCACGAACATGCTGCGCGACCGCGGCATGGTGCTCAACATCGCCCCGGTCAGCCAGGGCCCCCGGAGCCTCCTGAGCGTTCTGCGGAGCGTGAACATCCAGACCGGCCCGGGGCTGAAGGACGTCTACTCGCTCACGAACCAGCTCGCCGTGATGATCAAGGCGGGCATCAACATCCGCAACGCCATCGACGGCGTCGCGGAGCAGGTCGAGAACCTGCGGTTCAAGAAAATCATCCTCCGGATCAAGGACGACGTGGAGGCGGGCCAGCCGTTCTCCGACGCCATCTCGAAGTACCCGAAGGTCTTCAGCCCGCTGTACGTGAACATGGTGCGGGCGTCGGAGCTGTCGGGCAACTTCGGGCACATGCTGGAGCGCATCGCGGCGTACCTGTCGCAGCAGGTGGAGACCCGCCGGATGGTCCGCGGCGCGATGATCTACCCGATCATCATCGGCGTGATGGCGGTGACGACGACGATCTTCCTGCTGACGTTCGTGCTGCCGCGCTTCACCACGCTGTTCGCCTCGAAGGAGGCGCTGCTGCCGACGCCGACGCTGGCGCTCATGGCGATCAGCAAGTTCACCCGGGCGTACTGGCACCTGATGATCGGGGGCTCCGTGGCGCTGGTGTTCGGCTTCCTCCAGGCCATCCGCACCACGGTCGGGCGAGAGTACTGGGACCGCTTCAAACTGCGCGTGCCGCTGTTCCGCAGGATGCTCCGGGCGCTCTACATCACCCGCGGCATGCAGACCATGGGCGAGCTGATCAGCGCCGGCGTGCCCATGCTCGAGACGCTGAGGATCACCGCCGAGGTATCCGGAAACACCATCTACCGGCGCATGTGGATGGGCGTCCACGAGGAGGT
>CAZMDT010000458.1:0-2567 GCA_964564965.1 uncultured Planctomycetaceae bacterium
CGATGAATACGAACCGGACAGTGATATCCGCCATCGCAGGCCTTGCGGCCGCCGGGATCATCGCGCTGACCGCCGGACCCGCCAAGGCCGACTATCCGTTCCGCCACGGGCCGAGGAATGTCGTGTCGTCCAGGAGCGGGCCGATCCGCATCACGCACCCGCGGTTCAGCTTCTCGTTCAGAAGCGCCGGCACGAGCGTCGTGTATCGCTCGCCTTCGGGCTACGTTCGCGGGCAAACGTACTACGGCTGTTTCCCGCAGTACCGTTACGCCCCGGCCTTCTACTACGCGGTGCCCTATTACGACACGGCGACGGTCTGCTCGCCTTACGCGTCTTCCGGCTTCGGCGGCTTCTTCTACCGGCGGTGAGGGCGGGCGTCGGCCCCGGCGGGCGCGCCGGGAGTCACCGCTTGCTGCCGCTGAGCAGCCGACGAAGCAGCATCTCCTCGCCGCTGCGGTCCCCGACCACGAGGTGCCCGATGAGCTGTAGGGCATAGCCCGCGACGAACAACGCCACCGCAAGCGGCCAGTCGCCGGTGGCCAGGCAGGCGGGAGCGGCGACGAAGCAGGCCGGAATGCCCGTGATGTGCAGCCAGAAGCTGGCGGGGTCACTGTGACGGCGAAGCCAGTTGCCGATGGGGTTCACGCTCGGTTCCCCCGCATCTCAAAACAGCGCCTCGACGCCGAAGTACAGCTCGTAGATCGTGTTGAGGAACATACCGGTGAACAGGTCGAGCACGAGGATCGTCAGGCAACTCGCCACGAACGCCTGCGTGCACGCCCGGCCCACTCCCGCAGCCCCCGGCTCACAGCGAAACCCCTTGTAGCAGCAGATCAGGCCGATGGCCGAGCCGAAGAAGAGGCTCTTGATCGGCCCGTAGAGCAGGTCGAAGTAGCCGACCTTGATGGTCGCATATCGCCAGAACTCAGCCGCGTCCACGTGGTAGACGTACACGCTGATCACGAACCCGCCGAGGATGCCCATGAAGCTGGTGTAGAGCACCATGACCGGTATGAGCAGCCCGCAGGCCAGGCACCGCGGCACGACGAGCGTGCGGATGGGATCGGCGCCCATGGCGCGGAGGGCATCGATCTGCTCGGTGACGCGCATGGTTCCGAGTTCGGCGGTGAGCCCGCCGCCGACGCGCCCGGCGAGCATGATGGCGGCGAGGACGGGCCCCAGCTCGCGCAGGACGGAGAGGTTCACCACGCTGCCCATGCGGCCGGCCATCCCGATCGGGCGGACCTGGATGGCGGCCTGGACGGCCAGCACGCCTCCCACGAACGCCCCGGTGACTATCAGCACCGGAACGCTCCGCGTGCCGATGTCAAAGAGCTGGGGCAGCAGGAGGCGGAGGTACTTCGGGCGGGGGAGCGACTCGATGGCGGCGGATAGTGTCCGTCCGCAGAAGCGGCAGAAGGCACCGAAGCTGGCGAGCTGCCGGACTGTGTGTCGACCGAGGGCCTCAATCGCTGCCATGGATGCCTGCCTTGCGTCCCTTTTACCGCCGGTCCGCGAGCCGGTCAAGCGCGCAGAAAAAGCGCGGAATTGCCCCCTTGACCGATTCGGCGAGCCCTGGTATAGTTTTGCCTCATGGGAGGGGTGGTGACGTTCACCACCACACGCAGAAAAGCTGGGGAAGCTCTGGGGAGGGCGAACGATGCAGCGAGGGGAATCTATCCAGTCGGGGTCGAGGTCTTTTCCACACAAGCTGGCCATGATGGCGATGCTCCCGGTGTGCGGCCTGGTGTTCGGGCTTGCCGGTCCGCGTCCCGCCGAGGCGATGGTGTACTACGGCACGGCGGACACGGACCACAACACCACGGCACCGACGGGGGCGTTGGCGGCCAGCGGCTGGCAGTACCAGGGGCTCTGGGGCAGCTTCCTGGGAACGCCGATTTCGAGTCATTCCTTCATCACCTCGGCGCACATCGGGGGGAAGGTGGGCGATACGTTCGTCTACCAGGGCGTGTCATACACGACGACCGCCAAGCACGATAACCCCGCCGGTGACCTGCGGGTATGGGAGGTGAGCGGGACGTTCCCGACGTGGGCGCCGATGTACACGAAGGCCGACGAGGCCGGTAAGCCGCTGGTGGTCTTCGGGCGCGGACGGACGCGCGGCGACCCGGTGGTCGTCGGCGGCGAGCTGAAGGGCTGGAAGTGGTCGGCCGCCGGTGCCGGAACCATGCGATGGGGTCAGAACGTCGTGACGGGCACCGCCATGGGCGGAACGCTGCTGTACGCGGCGTTCAACGCCGGAGCGGGCCCGGACGAGGCCCACATCGCCGCGGGCGACTCCGGCGGCGGGGTGTTCATCCTGGACACCGACGACGGGCAGTGGAAGCTCGCCGGCATTTGCCGGGCCGTCACCGGGCCGTTCAACCTCACCGACGACCCGACCGATCCGCAGTACGACGGCTTCAACGCCGCCCTGTTCGACATGGGGAGCCTGTACCTGGAGGCGGGCGGCGGCTGGTGCTACGTCACCGAGCAGACGCAGGACGTCCCGAGCGGCTTCTACGCCGACCGAGTCTCCGCCCAGGGGGGCTGGGCGGCGAACTTCA
>CAZMDT010000459.1:0-2557 GCA_964564965.1 uncultured Planctomycetaceae bacterium
GGCAGCCCGTCCGGGTCGGTGAAGGAGTAGAGGGACAGCTCGTACTGCCCGAGGTTGAGCCATTCGACGCCCGTGGGCAGCGCCTGCGCTGGGGCGGGGCCCTCGATCGTCATCGAGTTGATCACCGCGTCGCCCGTGAGCAGAACGCGCCCGTAGTTGCGGATGATCCAGTCGGTGTGCGAGAGGTCCTCCGCAGGGGGGTTAATGGTTGCGGGCAGGTGCGTCCCCTCGCCAGTCGTAGGGTTGTCCACAACAACGTCGCCGTTGTCGATGTAGATAGTGCCGGCGCCGCCGCGGTTGCCGCTTCGCCCGGTGCCGCCGTAGGCGGTCACGGTGCCCCCGAAGCCGTCCAGTTCGTTGCCGCTGTAGATGGCGATGCGGCCGCCGCCGCCGCCGCCGTGCCAGCCGTCCGAGCCCCCGTCGGCGGAGATGTTCCCGCCGCCATCGAGTTCGTCGCAGGTGAGGTAGATGCTCCCGCCGCTGCTGCCCCCGCCGTTGTTCCTCTTGCCGTCGCCGTTGGCGAGGATGTCACCTTCGATGTCGGCCTTGCCGGCCACGTTCAGCAGGACGGCGCCGCCGCCGTGGTACTTCTTGTTGTTCGGCGGGCGCCCGTTCCCGCTGCCCAGGTCCTCCGGCGTCAGGATTGACCCGTAGGTCTGGGGGTTGGCGGTGGCAGTGTTCCCGCCGTAATCGCCCTCGCCACCGTAAGCCGCGCCGGAGCCCTGGTCTTGGGTCCACGGCTTGTTGGGGTCGCTGCTGCCTGCGTTGCCGGGGCCTGAGCCGCCCTTGTATCCGCCCTGGTCGGCGTCGTTCTCGTCGTTTGTGCCGACATTGATGGCAGCGCCCGAAGCAAGCGAGAAGTCCCCGCCGACGCTCACGTCCAGGCGGTACGTCTGCGTCGTGTCGTTCTGCTTGTGCGTCCATGTCCCGCCGTCCACCGTCGCGTTGCCCGTGATGCTGAAGCCCTGCACGTACGTGGTGTTGAACGTCACCGTATCGGCATAGGCCGCGCCTTGCGTCCACGAGGCGACCGTGAAAGTCGACTCCGCGTTGGCGCCCCACGTCAGGTCGCCGCCCGTGATGACGACCGTGTCGTCGGCCGAGTCCGGCGTGGTGTCCCACCCGCTGTTCCACGTGCACGTCGCCGCCGGCGCCCCGCCGGCGAGCGCGAACACCACCACTGTCAAAGCAATTGCCCATCGCTTCATCGAACTTCTCCTTACGAAATGGATCCTCTGGTCCTGGTTGACCTGTTTCCGTGGCGGAAGCGCACACTCATCCTGCGCGCCCGTTGATCGTCCTCAAAGGCGTCGCGGTCGCACCCGTTGCAGCGATGCAGCGCGGAGATGCCTTCCTCTGCCTTCAGTACGTGCGTTCCTCGTCCAGCCTTCGGTTGCCGCGAGATGGGCCGTCCTCTGGACCGGCCTAGATATAAATATACCGCGCGGCGGGGGTGGTGTCAAGGGCCTGCGGCGGGGAAAAGCATGTGCGGCGCGAGGGGCCCGGCCGCCCCGGGCTGGCTCAGCGGCCGGGGCGGATCAATAGAAGGACTGGTCGCCCCCGCCGACGTGGCGCTCCGGCGAGGGCACCATGTCCATCAGCTCGGGGTCGAACTGCGGCTCGCCGCGCCAGATCACCCGCCCGTCCCCGAAGAGCTGGTTCATCCCCGTGATCGAGGGCGTCCCGACCTCGAACCACTCCGTGCCGTTGCCGTCCACCGTATCCAGCCCGGAGGCCCCGCGCTCGCCGTGGTTGTACCGCCAGCCGCCCGTCACGTGCCAGCGGTAGCACACGTCGGCCATCAGCAGCTTGTCCGGCTCGAACGTCCTGCCGGTGAGGTCCTCCGGATTGGTCGCCTGCGAGGCCCACTTGTCCACGCGCCCGTAGAAGCCGTAGCGCTGCTGGAAGAACCCCAGCGAGTCCCACTGGGCCTTGATGAGCTTCTGGGCGCGCTGCTCGTTGCAGGCGGGGCAGACGAACAAGTCGCCCGCCTCGTGGGCCTCCACGTCGATGCCGGGCATGTAGGGCGAGATCAGCTCGATGCACATCTGGTCGGACTTCGGGTCGGGTTGCCGGTCGATGAACACGAAGTTCGGGTAGCGGCCCCATGGGTCGGCGGTGGCCATGACGACCATGTGGTTGGCGCCGGCGTAGGCGGCGACGGCGATGTGCCACTGGTGGAGATTGGAGGCGCAGACCCGCCGGCGGGCGATCTCCAGCGCGGACTTGACCGTCGGGGCCAGGATCAGCAGCAGGATCGAAATGATGGCGATGATGACGAGCAGTTCGATAAGCGTGAACGCCCGGCGCTGGCGGGCGTGCCCCAGCGGCCAAGGTGTCGGCATTTGCCTCAGCATGATCTCAGCAATCGACCTGAAGCGCACCCGCCGAGTCGCCGCAGGGACCGCCCGGGGCACTTCCGAAGCCGTCTGTCAGGATACCGCGCCCCGCCCCCGCAGGCAACCGGTTGCTACCCCTTCCCAGCGGCCCT
Organism: uncultured Planctomycetaceae bacterium; assembly: GCA_964564965.1. Classification (GTDB taxonomy): domain Bacteria; phylum Planctomycetota; class Phycisphaerae; order SM23-33; family SM23-33; genus CAZMDT01. Next base: position 2,492 of record CAZMDT010000459.1, read on the forward strand.
TCCCTCGGCTTGCTCGCGGGGCGGTAGGTCTTCTATGTACTGGCCGGTGCGCTGACTCCGCGCCCT
>CAZMDT010000460.1:0-2552 GCA_964564965.1 uncultured Planctomycetaceae bacterium
CGTCCGTCGGACGGTGCCGGAACCCTCGGGCGTCGCCGAGGGCGCGGTGCCGTTGATGACCGTGTTCTCGAGGTCCCGCAGCAGCTCGCGGAGGCGCTCCTGCTTCTGGTAGTCGAGTTCATCGCTGACGGCGACCTTGCGGACGGCCACGTCCGAGCCGCTCGCACGCACCGCGGCGGTGAGGATCTGCGTCCAGTTGCCCTTGCGGACGCGGTTGGTGAAGCGCGCCGAGGGGGCCTCATCGCCCTCGAGCGCGGCGTTGCCCAGAATGTGCAGCACCTGGTCGTCGGCCAGGTCCGCCGGCGTCGTCCCGCCGTAGCCGCGAACCACCGTGATCGTCCCGCCGGCCGTGCTGACCTCGGTGACGAGCAGCAGCTCGCCGCTGCCCTCGGGGCGCACCTGGTCGCCCACACGGAAGCGGTCAGCGTTGTCCACGCCGAAAGTGGTGTCTGCCGACGGATCGGTCCAGTCGCTGTCGTCGATCGCGTCGGTGTTGGGAAGCAGTTCGTCCTCCAGCCACTCGTGGTATGTGCTGGTCGCCGCCCGCGGCGCGTCGCCCAGGTGGTCCAGCAGCGGCGTCTCGTACGACGAGACGATGGACACGATGTCGGCCACGTCCTCCGCGATCTCCGGAAGCGTGCTCCCCGCCGAGTAGGTTGCCTTGCCTGTGAAAGCCATGGTGTTCTCCTGAGTTTGTGGACTGCTTGGGGATCAGCCGGCTGTCGCGGCCGGCCGAGCGCCGGCCCGCGACGCGTGGCGCCTCAGGCGCAGGTACTCCGCCACGTCCCGGCGGTCGCCGGTTCTGGCGGCGCGTTCCGCGACGGATGCGAGCTGCGCGGCGGGCGACGTCTGGGGCGACCGCAGCGAAGCGGTCGCCGGGGGAAGGGCGGCGCCAGCGCCGCGGAGGAACGGCTTGTCGAGCATGATCTGCTCGACCGCCCGCTCGATGGCGTCGCGGTCGAGGTCATCGCCGAAGTCGATCCTCTTGGCAAGCAGCAGCGAGGCGGTCTCGACGTCGACGACGCCGGCCGCTGCCAGCATGCGCTCCGCGGCGAGGCGGCCCTCCGCCGCGCCGAGCTGGTGCCGTGCCTCGTCCCGCTGGGACTCCGCGGTGGCCAGCTCGTCGTTGCGGCACTCCAGATGCGCCTGGAGATCGGTGAGACGCTGCTCGAGTTCCTGGAGCCTGGTTTCGGCCTGCTGTGCGCGGCGGCGGTACTTGATCGACTCGGCCACCGGGACGAGTCTGGCGCCGGCCTGCGAATCTGCCTGGTCCAGGGCTTCCTGCGTTTCTTCCGACATCTGGATATTCCTTTCCATGCGGTTGTGTCAGCGGATTCTGGCGGCCTGGTCGCCGTAGCCGAGTTCGGCCAGCACCCGCTCCGTTGGCACGCCGAGCCGGGCCTTGGCCTCGGCGTTGAGCAGTTCCTGGGCCTCGTCGGCGGGCAGGGGGCTGGGCCAGCCGATCTCGACCTCGCGGTCGGCGGGCGACGTTCTGAGCGCGCCGGTGCGGTCGAGCCACTCGAGGGCCAGGCCGATGACCTGCTGGAGGCCGGCGCCGTAGGTGAGGCGCTTCTTCGCCGTCCGGGCAAGCAGGCCGCCCAGAACGACCTTCAGGGCAGTGGCGCTGGTGAGATTGCCGATGCTGCCCCGGATGAGGCCGGCCGCCAGGGGCGTCACGCCGGAGATCTTGTCCATGGCCTGGCGCACCTGTTCGATGTGGGCGTCCTCGCTTGGGGAGCCGGTGTCGGAGCCGAACTCCTCGATCCGCGCCTCGAGGTTGTGCGTGGACCACATCTGGCCCGGGGCGACGGGGCGCTCCAGGAAGTCGTCGATCCCCTTGCCGAGGTACATCTTGAATGACTGGAACGTCACGCGGCTGGCCCGGTCGGACAGGCGGGTGTTCAGCTCGTCCTGGAGCGGGATCAGCGGCTCGACGTCGCTCAGCCCGGCGTAGCTGCCGGGCGCGGCGATGTTCTGGACGTGCACGACGGGCAGCCGCCCCAGGCCGTTCATGCCCTCGGCCACGAGCTGCCGGTCTTCGTACCGCTGCCACCAGGTCGGCCCGATGATCTCCACCGCCTCGACGACGGCTGGCTGCGTGTCGCGCCGACGCCTCCGCAGCAGGCCGAACCAGCCTCGGTCCGCCTCGGCAAGCCGCGCTGGGCGCTTCTCGTAACGCTGCACCCAGTAGCGGACCAGCCGGTAGTCGTCTTCATGGAGGACGGGCAGGACCCGAGCGGCCTCGACGGTCTCCAGTTGGATGCTTCGGGCCAGCGCTAGGGCCCGTTCGTGTCGCGTTTCAGACCGATCCGACATCGGGTCCTGTCCGTTCACTTCGGTGGGTGCGTCAGACGGGGTTCGGGCGCCAGAAGTGTCGGGCTGGCGCGGCGCCTCGCCGGAGGCGGGCGCCCGACCTGTGGGGCGCGGCGAGGGGAGGGGGGCTCTGCCAGGTCCGCCGGCCGGGGCTCGGAGGGCGATGTCGACGAAGCCGTGCACGGCGCCGAGCAGCGCCATCTCCTGGAGAAGGCGAACGCCGCCGTTGGCGTCCAGCA
>CAZMDT010000461.1:0-2551 GCA_964564965.1 uncultured Planctomycetaceae bacterium
CGCCGCCGCGAGCGCCTCGGAAATCCGCGCCAGCGGGAAGCGGTGGGAGATGAGGGCGGCCGCGTCGACGATGCCCTCGCGGATGTAGCGCAGCGCCATCGGCCCGTAGAGCGCGGGGGAGGCGAACGAGGCCCTTAGCTGTAACTTCTTGAAATGAAATGCGTTAGCGTCGAAGTCACACCGCGCCTGCTCCCCGTGCCCGATGCCGATGAACGAGATGACCCCGCCCTTGGCCGCCACCGCGAAGGCCTCGGCGAGCGTCGGCGGGGGGCTGGTGACGAGCACGCGGTCGATCTTGCAGCGGAAGTCGTGCTGGGCCAGCGGCTCGGCCGACGGGTCGATCACCTCGTCGGCCCCGAACCGCCGCGCCATCGCCACGCGAGCCGCCTCCGAGGCGAATGCGCTGAGAAAAACCCGTCGCGCCCCCATCCGCCGGACGATCGCCAGGGCCATCAGCCCGATCGGCCCGGGGCCCATGATCAGCACGTTCGAATCCGGGCGGATGTCGGCCAGACGGACCATGTCGATCGCTACCCCCAGCGGCTCCTGAAGACATGCCACGTCCGGCGCCAGGTCCTCACAGACGATCGCCGAGACCGCCGGGGCGATCATCTCCTCCGCCAGGCCGAACGAGTGCAGGTAGAAGAAGCTCTGGATGTCCTCGCACAGCTCCTGGCGGGCGTTGCGGCAGGCGTCGCACCGGCCGCACGGCGTGGCCGAGTCGAGCACGACACGCTGACCAACGCCCGGGCCGCGGACGCCGGGGGCGACCTCCACCACCGTGCCCGCCACCTCGTGCCCGAACGGCTCCTCGCGCCCCGCCTCCGCCGACGGCAAGAGGTCGCTGCCGCAGATCCCGCACGCGTCCACCTTCAGTCGGACCTGGCCGCCCTTCAGGGCCGGAAGCTCGATCTCCCGCAGGGCCGCCCCCTCGCCGCTCTTGAACGCCGCCTTCATGCTCGCCGCTCCCGCCGTCGCGGCCGCGCGTGGACACGCCGCCCCAAGCGCGTATCGTAGCATGCCGCCGCGCCGGCCCGGCGATTATCCGCCGGCGCTCGCGGCGAGGAAAGGACCCACCATGCCTCTCCGTGCCGCCGTCATCGGATGCGGGGCGATCGCGCCGTTCCACTTCCCCGCGCTCCGGAAGGCCGGGGCGCAGGTGACGTGGGTTTGCGACCTCAGCCCGGCCGCCGCCGCGCCGCATGCCGAGCGGCTCGGCGCCCGCGCCACCACCGACTACCGCGACGCCCTCGCCGACGCCGCGGTGGACGTGGTCGACGTCACAACGGTGACGTCGGCCCACAAGGCCATCTGCCTGGACGCCATTGGCGCCGGCAAGGCCGTCATCTGCGAGAAGACCCTCGCCGAGAATCCCGACGACGCCCTGGCGATCGTCCGTGCGGCGGAGGCGGCGGGGACGATCCTGTACACGTCGTACATGAAGCGTTTCATCCCGGCCGTCGAGCAGGCGAAGGCGCTGCTGCCGTCGCTGGGGCGGATTCTGACCGCGCACGTGCGCTCGCACCAGTGCTGGGGCGAGGTGTGGGGCGAGGCGCCCCGGGAGGGCCTGTTCCACACGCCGGCGGGCGGCGCCTCCGGCGTGCGGCAGCGCTACGGCGGCGGGGCGCTCCTCTGCGCCGGCAGCCACATGCTCGACCTCGTCAACTTCCTGCTCGGCCGGCCGCGACGCCTCGCCGCCCGCGTGCACACCCCGCCCGCCCGCGACTACGACCTGCTCGCCGCCGCCCTGCTCGCCACCGACGCCGCCCCCGTGCACTTCGAGGCCCTCGCCCACCCGCTCGGCAGCATCGGCTTCCTCCGCGACGGCTGGGATGAACGCGTCGAGATCACCGGCACGCGCGGGCGGCTGGAGATCCTCAGCGCCCGGTGGGACACCCCGGCCACCAAGTCGTCGGTGCTGCTGCACCACGACGCCGCGGCCGGCGACGGGCCCAGGGAATACCGCTACCCGCCGGCCTCGCCGTTCGATGGGGCGATGGCCGTGTATTGCGCCAACATCGAGCGCGGCGAGCAGGGCGAGCCCTCGCGCCTGGCGGGCTACGAGGTGGACGAACTCATCGCCGCCATCCGGCGAAGCGCCGCCACCGGCCAGGCCGTGGACGTCAACTGGCGAGCGTAACCCCACGCCCCGCCGGCAACGGCGTGAAATCCCCCGGCCGCGACGGCGTTATAGTCTGAGGCCGAAGCCCCCAACCGGAGACGCCTGCCATGAAACGCATTACACTGCTGTTCGCCGCGGCGATCGCCCTGGCGCTGCTGCCGGCGCTTCTTCATGACCAACAGCCCGACCGCCGCGTCCCCCGGTGGCACGTCCTGTCCGCGGCGACGACGCGGTCGGCCGCTGCCCGTGGCGACCGCGACGGGAGACTCCGGATGCTCACCAGGCTCTACAAGGCCCACGAGTTCAAGGGCGGCGTAACGCTCAGCTACCGCCTGCTGGAGCCGCCCGGCCTCGAGGCCGACGACGGCGGCAGCAAGTACCCGCTGGTCGTCTGCCTGCACGGCGTCGGCGGGCGGGGCGAGGGCAACC
>CAZMDT010000462.1:0-2538 GCA_964564965.1 uncultured Planctomycetaceae bacterium
AGCATGTGGACTTCGTCGATGTAGTAGATCTTGTGGCGGCAGCGGGCGGGGCGGTAGATGACGTTTGCCCGAAGGTTGCGGACGTCCTCCACGCCGGTGTTGCTGGCCCCGTCGATCTCGACCACGTCGACGTCGTCGCCGCGGGCGATACGGACGCAGGCGTCGCAGGTGTTGCAGGGCTGGGGCGTGGGGCCCTCGGCCGACAGGCAATTCAGCGCCTTGGCGAGGATGCGGGCCATCGTCGTCTTGCCCACGCCCCGCGTGCCGGTGAAGAGGTAGGCGTGGGCAACGCGGCCGCTGCGGATGGCATTGACGAGCGTCTGCGCGATGGGCTCCTGCCCAACGACCTCGTCGAAGGTCTTGCTGCGGTATTTGCGTGCCAGAACCAGGTAAGCCATGCGAATTCCCAGAGCGCGAGCCGCTCGCCGCGGGGCAGAGGCCCATTGAAACGGCCGGGCGCGGCAGAATCAAGGCCGGCCTCGCGCAGCCGGGGAAGAAACGGGCCGCGACCCATCGGCCGCGGCCCGGCACGCGAGGCTCTACGCCGGCGGAAGCGGCGGCGGAGGCGCGCCTGCCGCGGGACCGCCCTCGGGCGGCGGCCCTCGCCGCTCCAGCCGCGCCACAAGCGCCGGCAGCAGCAGGTCCGCCACGCCGCAGACCGCCAGGATGATGTACAGCGCCAGCGACCAGCCCCACGCCGGCCGCGTTCGTGTCGTGATCTGCACGGCCCCGCCTATCCCCTGCTGCATCCCTTCCATCATCATGTCGCCGAAGGCCTCGCCGAGGGCCTCCCCGGGATCGCCGGGCGGGGTCCGGGGCGCCGCGCGCGGCGCCGCCGTCGGGGTCGGCATCTTCTCCTTCAGCTCCGGATACTCCACGTTGGCGGCGAGGGCCACCACGACGATGCCGCCGATGGCGAGAAGCGTCAGGCCCACGCCCACCCGCTGCCGCCCGATGACGCCGAACAGCGCCAGCAGGATGAGCCCCGTCGGGAGCATCAGGCCGAGGTAGAACCACGGCCGAGGCTTCACCGTCTCCACCAGTTCCCGCGCCTGGTTCGGGTCTTCGATGCCCGCGGCCGGGGTCATGTCGCCCATGGCAAGCTGTAGGCCGGTCGCCGAACCGATCTTCCTGGATACGGGGCCTTCACAGTGGACGCTCAGCCAGGGCGTGAAGAACAGAATAAGCAGGACCGCCGCCATGGGCAGGGAGACCGCCGAGGCGGCCCGCTTCGCCAGTTCCGTCGGCTTCATGGGAACGTCTCCGTTGGCCGGCCCCCAGGCCTGCACCTCGCGTGCGGGCGGGGGCGCCCCTCATGCCTCAGTGCACCCGGCGCTCACGTAGCGGTCGGACCGGGAGGCGTCGGGCCCTCATCGGGGGCCTCAGCCTGGGCCTCAACGGGCGGCTCGGGCTGCTGTTCGGCAATCGGGGCTGGCGCGCCCGCCGCCGCCGGAGCACTCAGGAGCCCCATCACGGCGACCGCCCCCGCCGCAACATACAGCACCAGCGAGGCCCACACGGGCCAGCGGGCACTTGTGCCCGGCCCCCAGCCCTTCTCGTCCCATTCCTCCATTTCCTCCCGCTGGTTCTTTTCCGCCTTTTCGAGGGCTTCCTTGATCTCGCCCTCCGGCGTGCCCGCCTTCTCCATGGCCTCGCGCTGCTTCTGCAGTTGGAAGTCCATGAAGTCGTCCTCGTAGTCCACGGCGAGCACCAGCAGCACGACCAGCACGCCGAGGGCGGCGAGCACGACCCCGGCAAGTCCGACCGCCCGGCACCGGCACAGCCCCGTCAGCCCCCCCACCCCCACGACCAGGAGCAGGATCGGCACGAGAAGCCCCAGGAAGAACCACGGCCGCGACTGGATCGTCTCGTCAGCTTCCTTCTCGGCCTTCTCACGCTTCTGTTGGTCCTCGTAGGGCTTGCCGGTGTCTTTGTCGTACGGCGTCAAGTCGCCGGTGGCGAGCTGCCAGCCGGTGGCGTGGCCCACCGTCTTCGTCTCCGTTCCCTCGTCCTCGTGCATGAGATCCTTCGGCCCGGTGCACTCCAGGTTCACCCACGGCAGGAAGAACAGGATCGCCAAGATGATGCCGAGGGGGCTCAACACTAGAGATGTCAGCTTGGGTCCACCCATGTTCGATTCCTTTCCTCTGGGGCCTGCCCCGCCGCAGACGCCTCGCAACGCGCCCCGCGCGGGGCCGGCGCGGCTGCCTCGCATCGTGCCGGGCGACGGTCTACGCTGTATGGCACGCGAATGCCAGCAAAAACCCGTGTCCGGCCCGCGCATACAAATGCCGTGCGCTCCGCCTCGAATCCCCGTCGCGGGGCCCGCCCGACGAACCGGCTCCAGCCAGGCGCTCCTCCGGCACACGTCGCAGACACGCTTATGGCTGCTTCCTTCCGGACCTGACCAGGTTCACGGCGCAACGTTGCAGAGGACCCAGCCTTCAACACCGCCCGACAGGACAGGTGAACCAACTACGCCCGCCCTCGACGGAGCCTTCAGCCCCGCTATATCGGATTGCGGGTCGTCCCGATTGC